>JANYBU010000124.1 GCA_025360665.1 Nitrospira sp. | reverse complement strand
TGATGCAAAACTGTCCTATGCCATCATGGCGGCCTTGGAACTTCCTCTCCAAGCGAATCTGGCCCATCCACTCAAGCTCAAGATCGACCCGGTTGCGACGGCGGATCTGTTGCATCGACATCTCCGGCTCTCTGCCGGGACGGTGGTGCGTGTGGAGTCGCGCCTCTTAACCGATTCGACGCTGGAGCCGCTCAGCCTCCAGGGCTTGAATGAACATTTGAGCACGGTCGCGGATTCCCAGCGGACCACGTCAATTGCCGCTCGGCTCTATCCGCCCGTCGAGAATACGGCCTTTCTCTTCTTTGAGTTGATCGGGGTGCCGGATTCGGGACTACCTGATTCGCTGGAGGACCGGCATCGCCGGGCTCTCCTTGAAGGCCTTGTAGCGGAATGTCCTGAGTTGGCACTGGCTCCCGATATGATCGAAGCACCGGTTTACGCCGCCTATGCCATGTTCGATGCGCAGAATGCCGTGCGGCTCCATCGACTGGCGGATGAGACCGCGGCAGTCTGGCGCGATCTGGACCCACTCGTCCGTGCTCGCACGATCGTACACCTCCATACGCAATGCGGGAACGGCGTGTACATGCCGGTCTGGACCGATCTGTTTGATCCAGAACTTCCTGAAGACCACGGTCCCGTGTGGACCTCGCCTGATGTGTGGATCTTCACGGCCGATTTACCCATCGAATGGCCTGGAGAAATGCTCACCAATCGGCTGCTCGCCGAGGGCTGCACCAGGTTTGAAAACCACATCGTCGAAACTCCAGAAAACTAACCATCGTCCTGCTCCTTTCGTGCGTCACCATGTTGGTGGTGCGGAGCCGGTGCCTTCCGCCCCGATTCAGCCCGCATTATCTATGAGCGGTTGTGGTGCAATCGTGGATTCTCGGCTGCGACTAGCCGGTCGGCTGGCGGGCTCGCCACCCAGTCTATCAGCGTCATGTTTCAAGGACGCCGCCACCCCGTGCGGCTCCAAGATGTCAAGATGAACCGTCATGGATAATGCGGGCTAGGAGCCTGTCCGACATTGACCGATCTACTGGGGCGAACGATGCACAGGCATCTGCTATGTTCTCGGCCCCCAAATAATCTTCAACGGATTCCAACGAATACGCTTCCGGTTTTTCAGGACCTGTGGTCGCGCAACTGTCGGCGACTCCTTCGCTTCGTGACGAACCGCCATGTCGGACAGGTTCCTGGTAGAAACCCGATAATTCGTCGATTTTTTTGACGGCTTATCCTATGCTGGGCCTGGTCGGAATAGGGAGTAATCATGGCTCAGCAGCAGTCTTCGAGCGGTATCGTTGCCGGCGCAATTACCATCCTTGGCCTTGGGCTCGTGTGGCTGGCGGTGGCCACAAATTTCCCGTCACAAGAAGAGTTGTCGTCGGTTGCGGTGCCTGCTGAGACTCGGCAGGCGGCAGGTCCTTCGTCTCCCCTGTCTGCGCCACCCGAGCTGGATTTAACCATTCCCACCTCCCCTCCATTGCCCTCAGAGGCAGTCATGTCGAGGCCGGACGATGATCGTTCGCTCGACTCGAGTGTTGACGCTCCGGTTGTAACGCGGTTGGATCCTCTTGCGCTGCAGGCTTCCCGTCTGAAATGCGAAGCCGAGATCGAACAATTGTGTCCCGACTCTCCAGACGGTTCTGTCCGTACGCGCTGTCTGCAACAGCGTGCCAAGCGACTACCGCCGCTGTGCCAAAGTCAGTTGCACGAGCGGTTCGTGAAGTGGAAAGAAGATCGAAGTCGGTTGATGGCGGCGTGTGACGAGGATGCTAAACGGTTTTGCAGAGCAGTCAAACCTGGGAGCGGGCAGATCCTCCAGTGCCTACAATCAAATGCCCAGGAGGTCTCCGACCGATGCTATCAGACCCTTCCGAAGGGCACATTCTTCTTCAAATAGCCGTATGGGCGTCAACGAGAGGTGTTCTTGGTTCCTGAGACCACAGAGAACATCAGCTTCACGCCCGCCACCTCGATCTGGTCCCCATCCTTCAGGTCCTGTTGTCCCACAACGTCCGTGCCGTTGACGCGCAGAGACTTCGCACCCTGAGAAGGGCTGACGGAGTAGCTGTGGCCTCGTCGGGCGATCGTTGCCGCAGATTTGGGGGCAAACCAGCCGGTCAACCGAATGACCGCTCCGTCTTGTGATCCAATGACATTCACCTGTTTGGTGAGTGGGTATTCCAACCGATCGGTTTTCCCAGCAACAATCAGGACTTTGGCAGTAAGCGTCGGTCCGTCGGGTGTGCGGTCCGTTGCTCTGAGCACCGTGGTTCGATCCAGATCGACAAATGGGGCCGGCGTCGCCGTACTGGCCGCCGCATTCTCTTGGAAAACGAGCCGGTGTTGGCCGATGGTGATCACGTCCGCGTCACGAAGTTGGTGGCGCGTGATCGGCTGGCCATTGATGGCGGTGCCGTTGGTGCTCTTCAAGTCTTCGAGAAAAAAGACGGCCTGAACCTTCACGATACGGGCATGATGCCCCGAGACGGCGGGATCTTCAATCGCGAGGGTATTGTCGGCCTTCCGACCGATCGTCAATATCTCCTGGGTCAGTTCGATATGCTGCGAGCCTTTCCCGTGAAGTTTGACGAGCAGTGTGGCTGGTTGTGGCAGAGTCTTTGGCATGATGTTCCCTCCTGTGCAGGGTCTCTGTGATTGGTTACGCGACGAATCGTTTTTTCATCCGCTCCCACAGTCCGGCTTGGAGTTCATCCCGCAAGGCCACGACAATCACGGTCGTGTTGTCGTCGCCGCCGGCCTCATTCGCCATGGCGATGAGACGATCGGACATGGTGGGGATGTCTTCCGATCCACTGAGGATGTGAAGAATGTCGTTCGGGCGGACACCACGGGTAAGTCCGTCTGAGCATAACAACAGCATGTCTCCGCTCTTGACCGGAACCTCCGTCAGTTCCACGTCGACGCTGCTTTCGACGCCGAGGGCTCTCGTCACGATGTTTCTGCGTGAGGAGCATTCGGCCTCTTCTTCCGTGAGCAACCCCTTGAGGATCTGTTCTGCGACCCAGGAATGGTCTGTGGTGATGGCTTGGATTGTCCCGTCTCGAACGAGGTAGAGCCGGCTGTCTCCGACATGGGCGATGCTGAGCACCGCCTCATGGAGCAGTGCTGCGACCACGGTGGTACCCATCCCGGCATAGTCAGGCCTGCTCCATGATTCGCGACGAACGACATCGTTCGCTGCACGAATCGCGCTGGCGAGACGATTGGCCGGTGCAGACACCGTGGCATCGCAGGGGCCGATCAGCGGCAGGCCTGGGTTCTTGGCTGCCTCGGTCAGATGCGCGTGAATCGCCTCGACTGCGAGGGCGCTGGCAATCTCGCCGGCGTTCCCGCCGCCCATACCGTCACAGACGACATAGAGTCCGAGCGGAGGGTCGGCCACAAAGCGATCCTCGTTATGCGGTCGTTTGAGGCCGGTATCGGATTTGGCACTATGCAATCGTTTGAAGGCCAGATGACACCTCCCTTAGGCTGCGAGACTCTGCAGACAGGCCCGGAGCTCGACCGCGAATTCTTCTGCGCGCCGATAACGGTGAGGCAACTCTTTCTGTAACGCGCGATCCACGATCTCCTGCACCATTGGGGGAAGATCCGGCCTCAAGGTCTGAATGGCGGGATGCGGATGATGGGCGATGCTGAACAGCACGGCCGACAAGTTGTCGGCCGTGAACGGCAGCTGCCCCGTGAGGAGTTCGAACAGCACGACGCCGAGTGAAAAGATGTCCGACCGACCGTCCACTTTCTTGCCTGAGATTTGTTCCGGTGACATGTACGTCGGCGTGCCCAACACAATATTCGTTTGTGTCTTGCTGCTCGAGGCCATCTTCGCAATACCGAAATCCATGACTTTCACGACGCGATCTTTCGTGAGCATGATATTCGCCGGCTTGATGTCGCGATGGACGACGCCTTGTTGATGGGCGTAGTCCAGGGCGTCCGCGACGGTGGCCACAGTCAGGAGAACCTCGTTGACCGGCATCAAGTTGGGCTTCCGTGCCCACTGTTTCAGGGGGGTTCCCTCGATGAGTTCCATCGCGATATATCCTAAATCGTTTTCTTCTCCTGCATCATAGATGGTCACGATGTTAGGGTGGGAGAGACGCCCAGTGGATTCTGCTTCGCGGAAAAACCGTGCCTTGACGTCTTGCAGCTTGTCGTCGCTATCGATTTGGTCGAGTCGCATGGTCTTGATGGCTACGAAACGCTGGATCGTTGGATCTTTTCCCAGGTAGACAAGTCCCATCGCGCCGCGTCCGAGTTCTTTCAATACCCTGTAGCGCCCGAGCATGCCTGGTGTGTAGCTACTGATTATTGACGTGGCGGCTATACTCTTTGGTTCTGACGGAGCCTCTGCCTCTTCTTCTTGTCCTGCGTTCTCGTCCTCGGAGAGCGCCTGCACCCCTTGGCGTCCTGTCTGGCTGGGGGAAGCGAAGGCTTCGCGTAGCGAACTCCGGTTAAGGACCCAGGCTGCCGAGAGCCAGAGACCGGAACCGACGAGACCGATGGCATAGCCCAAGGCAAATCGAGAAGGGCCCATCTGTTCGATCAGTGGCAGGCCCACGGTTCTGAACGCTTTGTTGGCAAAGAGGATGACGACGAGAGTCGTGAGCGGAAGGACGAGGTTGCGGAAAAAGCTTAATCCTCGGCCATTGTCTGGGATTTGCTGCGAGGCAACGAGGGCGAAGATCCAGAGGATGACGAGCGCGAGGAGGTTTGCACCCAATCGAATGGCGTGAGGCCCACTGAGCTGCAGATACGGGGTCGAGACAGATTGGACCAATGCCAGGCTGCTCAGCAAGGGGCCGGCTAGGAGCACAGCCAAGATGGCAAAGATATAGGGAGCGATCCAAGTCCAGGATTTCGACATAGGAATCTTTGAGGCTGTCCGTGAACGTCTCAAAGTGTAGCGGATGGAATGGGAGAGTCAACGAATTGGGAGAAATAAGCAGCGGTGTGATCGCGAGTACAAGAGAATGGGCGAGGTGTCTAGCAAGATATTTGCACGAGACAGGCGGGACGAGTTGATCTAGTTCATCTGGTCTCTCTGGTTTATCCGGTCAGTCTGGTTCAACCAAATAAACAAGACAAACCAAACAAACCAATTAAACGAGACAGACCAGATAAACCAAACGAACAAGACAGACGCGCTTAAGAGGTTGGCGGGCTTTTTCAACAGCCTGCTAGCAGTCAGGCCTGCGCCGCGGCTTTTTTGAGCGGATCGAGCAGCCTCTCGGGAACTTTCAAATCACCCCGGCCCGTACCAACTTCGATGTCCGGCTTGGTGATGCCGTGGAAATCGCTTCCACCGGTCACCAGCAAGTTCAGTCGCTTGGCCAGGTCGAGGTACTCCGTCGTCTGTCGCTTTGTGTGGGTACTGTAGTGGACTTCGATGCCACCGAGGCCCTTGGCTTTCAATGTCGTCAGGAGTGTGTTCAGCCCTTCCCCTGACACCTTGGCCCAGGTTGGATGGGCCAGCACGGCCACGCCGCCGGCGGCTCTGATCCAGGCGATGGCATCTGCCGGGTTGGGTAGTTCACGCGCCACATAGGCTGGGCGCCCGTCTGCCAGATAGCGGTCAAAGGCATCTTTGGCGGACGTGACATACTTTTTGTCCATCAAGAGCCGCGCAATATGTGGCCGGCCGACCGCATCCGTGCCGGCCAAAGCCCGTACTTCTTCATAGGTCACGTCCAGCCCCAATGCGCGCAGCCGTTCGATGATCTGCGGGTTGCGGCTATGCCGGCTCTCGCGCAAGATAGCCAAGCGTTGATTCAGCTCTGGGTCTTGCCAGTGTAAGCAATAGCCAAGGATATGGAGTTCACTATTGCCAACGCGGGAGCTGATTTCCACGCCGGGAATGATTTCAATTCCCAGCTCAGCCCCGGCTGCGAGGGCTTCGGGAATGCCGGTCACAATGTCGTGGTCCGTGATGGCCAGCGCAGTGACCCCCGCCTTGTGGGCGAGCCGTAACACCTCAGTCGGCGAAAGGCTTCCATCGGAGTGGGTCGTATGGAGATGGAGATCGATGCGACTCATGCCGACTCGTGCGGCAGGCTGCTGGGGCCCGCTTGTTGGGCGACGAGTTGCGCGGTGAAGACAGAACCGGGTTCATGGCTGCCGTCGTGTTCGCCTTCGTCGTACGACAGCAGGCGGAGAGTGGACGTGAGTCGGAGCAATTCGTTCTGCGCGAGGCAAAATTCCCATCGGCGCGGATGGCGATGGCGCAGGTAGTTATCGATGGTAAAGGTTTCGTAGATCAAGACCCCGTTCGGTTTCAGCGATTCGATGAGCGCGGGAAACAGTGCGCGATGGAGATAGAAAAACACGATGATCACGTCATATTCATGTTTTGGAAATTCCGGCCGTTCATCCGTCGTTCGTTCGAGGTCCACCGTCCGGACATGTAGGTTCGGGAGGTTCCGTTGTTTCGCCGTGGCAGCGAGCTGTGCCATGGCCTGTTCATCGCGGTCCATCGCATCGACCTGAAAGCCGTGCGAGGCGAGATAGAGCGCGTTGCGTCCAGACCCGGCCGCGACGTCGAGCGCCTTGCCTTTCGGTAAGCGATGGAGTTGCTGAGTGAGAAGCCGGGCCGGGGTTGGTCCCGGATCCTGAATCAGGTGAGCAAGGCGCGATCGTTCGAGTTGCACGCCCACTGAACCGGTCACATGCTCCAGCGGCGGCGCAAGCTTCCGCAACCAAATCCTGGCCCGATCGATGGGAAATTCCGCAAAGAGCATGGTGAGGAGCCGCTCCGCAAAGGTTTCCAACAGCGCGCAATCCTGTGTCGCGCCGATCTCGACAATCCGATCGGCCACCTGCGCATAGTCGACCGCATGGTGGATGTCATCCGAAGTCGCCGCCGGTTCAGTCTGGCACTCCAGTTTTAGGTCCACCGCCAACGGCTGAGGCCGCCGGCGCTCCTCCGGAGTCACGCCGCAGCGCCCCTGAAACTCTAGCCGTTCAATGATGATCTTCCCAGCCATGGGAGCATTCTCAAGGATTGGATTTCCGGCTGTCAATATATCGTTAGCGGGGTGCGCGAGGGGGATGGGTGTGCCCAGGTGGCTGTCTTGTTCGCCGAACGCGCACGCACGATGGAACAGTGCTCGTTCGATGCGCGCAGTAAAAGCCACCCTGGGCGTACCCTTAAAGGGGGGGGCAGAGTGCCTGCATGGTTTCGTGTTCTCGGAGTAGGAGGGGGCAATGAGTGAGCCGGAGGGAGTATCTATCGGAGACATGCTCCGATGCACGTAGTGAATGCCAACCTGGCTGCACCCTAGGGGAAAGGGGGGCAAAGATCGGCTTAGTTTGGTGTGTTTTTTGACATCATCGATGGTTACAGGCCGAACTGCACCGGCACCGCTCAGTGGGAAGCCCACCAGGGTGGGCTAGGTGCAAAGTTCAGCGACCAACCCCAGGTTTATGCGTACCCGACCCTATTGCTGTTTGCTACGCCTAGTTAACCCGGACTATTCATGAATGCCGTCGCGAGGCGTTCGAGACCGAAGCCCGCCGGGGCTTCTCGCAAGTAAGGCCGACATAGGCGTACTTGCAGTCCGTCGAGGAGGCCGCACGAGAAAAGCCCCGCCGGGCGAGAGGATCGGACGACGTAGCAGGTATTCATGAATAGTCCTGGTTAGATGGCCGAAAACCGATCTTCTTGTCATCTCGGTCTTCCAAGCCCGTGAAGTACACAAGTACCGAGTCAAGCTTCTGCATCAGAGTGGCCCGCTCGCACCATAGACCTTCCAGATACGTCACGTCGCTCGTCAAGCTGTTGCACGAAGCGACATATCGTTTGAGCGCATCTTGCGGAACCTTGAATTCTTGCAGATCAATGCCCAGTGACTTCTCAAGTTTCTCGATCGCTGCATTGAACTCGTTGACCCACCTCGCTTCAACCTCGTGGCGCTCCGGAACGTTAGCCCGAATCGAGGTGATGGTGGCATACGCTCTCAGAATCTTGTCACCGTCGTTCATGCTGGTTGCCCTCACATCGTCACCCAATTAGTTAGTCTGCTGCGAGCTGCCGCGCATCATAGCACGGTCGCCTGAACATTCTGGTGGAAGACAAGTCTACTTGAACATCCGACACTTGTTCAATCTTTCGTCCTGTTCCAACGACCGGGATAGACTGCAAATCTCATTCATTGTCTATCCACCTATCAGCCCGCCGTGGTGGCTTGCAGATAAGCACGACGGCGGATGCAGCGAAGACGGGGAGTTGGCTAAGCGAGCAGCACCGTGCCGGGCGGAGGATTAGGCGTTACAGGAGGCAGCATCGCAGCTAGCAGGGTGTTCAAAAAAGCCGTCCTCTTTGTTCGTCGTTCGTAAAGCAATTCCGGAATCTGTTGACCTGTTGAATGTTCGGAATTCATCAGATCGACAGATCGTCAGATATCTTTCACTTCACGATTCACAGGCGTCGAGCTGTTCGTGACGGAAGGCGCGGGAGGAGGGCTACCTTGGAGGAGAGACTGCCGAGCCCGCAATCTCTTCACGCGAGGCTCGGCTGCAATAAGTTAATAGTCATCCCGACCACCGAACTCATGCCGAGGGAGTCTCGTCTGTCGCATTCGATCGGCAGAGATTCCTGGCTCTTGCCCCTCCGCTTAGCTCTGCCAGTTCGCCCGGAGCAGATCTTCACTCTCCTCATAGCGACAGGTGAATGTGCCGTGATGTGCGTGATGCAGAGCCTCGCCAATGCGTCGCGCGAGATGGGGGTCGGTCGTGGTGATGATCACCCCTTTGGGTGCTTCGGATTGGTCTTCGATCTTGATAATTCGAGCCAGAGGATGTTCGGCTTTGATTCGGGCCTCTTCATTTCTGGCGAGCCCGACAACCTGGTCCCGATGCGAGGCGACAAACTCACCGGTAAGCAGCAGCACCCCGCTGGCCGCGCCGTCCCGTATCCGTTCACAGGCAGGGCACACGAGATCGTGACTCTTCGCTGGGGCAGGGTCCCATGTCCACCGGCCTTTGTGGTAGACCGCTTTGCACTCACGACACACCGACGGCTCCTGGAGTTTCCCCTTCGCCTTGTATGGATCGTGCATCCGCGCTCGAACCGATCGATCTTTGTGGTCTCGGGGAAGATGTGACGTCGACATAACAGCTCCTTTACTCCATCATGTGAAAGATCTCTGATCATTCCGTCAGGGAGGGAAGCCCCCATACGTCCTTCCTGCACCAGGCTTGCTCCGACTGCACCACTGTAACAGGATGCCGAATCTGCACGTACAATGCCACATGGCGGAAGGATGCGTAGAAGAATCAATTCTGCCGAAACCCCTGGATGAACGCGAGAGTGTATACCTGAATGGATGGACCACTCCCAAAGAGGCTGTGGTGTTATTCGTCACAACCAAAGGGAGGTCCTGTCCCCTAATGCCACAGTTTACCTGCAGGGCGGCAGGACTGAGCATGGGCATGGGTCTGATGACCGTCCGCTCTGAACAGGGGCCGACCGCATGTCATGACCTCGTGCGACTCTCCGACTTCTTCCCGACACAACTATTCCGGATCCTGGTGACACGGGGGCGACACGGGGGCAACGGCCATTGCCAGTTCCCATTCCATACCACACGCTCAGGAGATTTTCCCAGTCATAGAAGTCTCACCTGGACACCTGCACGATGTCCGCCACCAGCCTGAGGCACAGAGGCCCGGGCCATCTCCCCCCTCTGCTTCGCTTCCCGCCTTCCGAATCCCCCACTGATTGTCGAGCCGCCCATCCCCTTCTGCTGAGACAGCTCCCGGACCAACCAAAACACTGCCATGTTCAGAGACAAACCCCTTGACTTTATTACGACCAGTGCGGCGTTGGGCTCCACTGCCTGAAGACGCAATGTGGAAGAATGCGTCAGTCCGAACATATGACCAAAGCACAATCGGCTGGCTCCGTGGCTGTTTCGAGAAAAAGCTAGGGGATGGCTGAACTGATCAAGGGAATGGGGGGAAGCATGAGATTTGCGTGTTCTTGTCTTGAATGGGTGTAAGCCTCGGCGTGGGCCGGCAAAGGAAGCCTGATTGATGAGCACGCACACATGAACACCGACGATTCCTTCTTCAATCTCTACAACCACGGGTTCGTGCGGGTCGCTGTTGGGATTCCGACGGTTCGGGTTGCAGAGCCGGAATATAACGCAAGCGAGACGATCGCACTCATGAAACAGGCGGCGGAACGCAAGGCGCTTCTGGTTGTCTTTCCCGAGCTCGGATTGTCGGCCTATTCCTGCGAAGACCTGTTCCAGCAACAAGCGCTGCTTGACGGTTGCAAAGAACAACTAGCCTCCCTCCTTCATGCATCACGGGACATACCCGTGATCACGATCATCGGCTTGCCGCTTGTCGTCGATGGGCTTCTGTTCAATTGCGCGGCTGTGCTGTCTCGCGGGCATCTGCTGGGCGTGATCCCGAAGACATACCTTCCCAACTATCGCGAGTTCTATGAGATGCGTCAATTCGTGCCTGCCGATTGCGCCCGATCTCAGACGATCCAGCTGCTGAACCAGCAGGACGTGCCGTTCGGCAACCAACTGCTGTTTCAGCTTGAGGGCCAACCGCTCTGCACCTTTCATGTCGAAATCTGCGAGGACCTCTGGGTGCCGATCCCCCTCTCTTCGTATGCGGCCCTGGCCGGAGCTACCGTGTTGATCAACCTGTCTGCTTCGAACATCACCATCGGGAAAGCGGAGTACCGGCGTCAGTTGGCTGCCAGTCAATCGGCTCGGTGTCTCGCGGCGTACCTGTACACCTCCGCAGGGTTCGGAGAGTCCACCACCGATCTGGCCTGGGATGGGCACGGGATGATTTATGAAAACGGGACGGCCGTGGCCGAGAGCTCCCGCTTTTCCTACAAGTCCCAACTGCTCACCGGCGACCTCGACCTGGATCGTCTGGCCCAGGATCGCCGACGACAAACCAGTTTCGGAGACTCAGTCCGCCGCCACAGGGGCGACCTGTCAGCCTTTCGCACAGTACGAGTCCCTGTCGAATTGCCCTGTCATGAACGGCTGTTGCTCGACCGGGCATACAACCGCTTCCCCTATGTTCCCAGTGACCCTGAGCAACGAGATGAGCGCTGTCGGGAGGTGTACGAGATCCAGGTGCAAGGATTGGTGAAGCGTCTGCAGTCGGCTGGAATCAGTAAGGTTGTGATCGGCGTGTCCGGCGGGCTGGATTCGACTCAGGCCCTGATCGTGTGCACAAAGGCGATGGACGTGTTGGGTGTTCCACGCACGAACGTGCTCGGCTATACCCTTCCAGGATTTGCCACCAGCAAGCGGACCCTAGACCAAGCCTGGCGTCTCATGCGCGCGATCGGGTGCACTGCGCAGGAAATCGATATTCGGCCCAGCGCTGAACACATGCTCAAAGACATCGGCCATCCTCATACGGCCGCCAAGCCGGTGCATGATGTCACCTTTGAGAACGTCCAAGCGGGGGAACGAACAAGCCTATTATTCCGTCTCGCGAACCGACAGGGCGCGCTTGTGGTGGGCACAAGCGATCTCAGTGAACTCGCGCTGGGTTGGTGCACGTATGGAGTCGGCGATCACATGGCGCACTATCATGTCAACGCGAGTGTACCGAAAACCCTGGTCCAACACCTGATCCACTGGGCGGCCGCAACAAACCAGCTTGGGGCCGATGTCAGCCCCGTGCTCACGGATATCCTTGAGACGAAGATCAGTCCCGAACTCGTGCCTGGTGAGGATCGTGCCGGACAACCCATCCAGCGTTCAGAGGACGTTGTTGGCCCGTTCGAATTACAGGACTTCTTTCTCTATTACGTGCTCCGCTTCGGCTATGGTCCACCCAAAGTCGCTTTTCTCGCCTACAATGTCTGGCGTGAAAGGAAACAGGGTGAAAGTCCCGACATTCCAGATTCTACAGGGCGGGAGTATGGGATTGGCGAGATCAGAAAGTGGTTGCGGGTCTTTCTTGATCGATTCTTTCATCAGAGTCAGTTCAAACGCAGTGCGATTCCAAACGCCCCCAAAGTAGGTTCTGGTGGCTCTCTATCTCCTCGAAGCGACTATCGCGCGCCAAGCGATAGTGAGGCGACGGTGTGGCTGTCCCAACTGGACAGAATTCCGGAGAGCGACGCCTAGATGCTCGCCGGTGTCAGGGAGAAGGCCTATTTCTCCAGAAACGAGACCGCATCATGCGGCACCTTGCGTCGATGCCGTCGGGCTCGACATGTCCCCGATGCGCGTCATACCGTCGGCTCTGCACGAGCCCGCTCATTCGCGGGCTTCAGGGATCTCTTTCCTGACGACCGCTTCCGCTTCAAGCCGATCTTCCAGGTCGTGTCCGTGGCGGCATCCGCGTTGCTCCCAGAGCTCGTATGCCTTTACTGCGATTCGTTCGAGCCGGCCTTCGGGCCACACCATGAACTTCTGAGCAGACTCACTTTTTGCCGGAGACGGTACGCCTTTCCCTGCTGTTCTCGCTCCGGCCGGCGGCGGGACCACTCGTGCGGTGACTGACTCCTTCGGTTTCGACGACGGTATCATAGGCTCACCTCCCATTTGGTCTCATCAAGGGGACAGACGTCCTCTCGCCAGGAAACAGCCTATGGCTTCCTTTGCTTCATCGTTTCAGAGTTTGTGCGACACGCCACGTTGCCCATCCCATATACAGGACCAGCATGATGCCGAGCAGCTCGAAGAGATGGATGAGATGCCACCCTTCCATCACTTCCACCTCCACGATAATCAGCAAAATG
>JANYBU010000108.1 GCA_025360665.1 Nitrospira sp. | reverse complement strand
TGATGTCCTGCCGGTCGACGATTTCGGCGTGCGCAATGGGTTTCGTGTCGCGTATGGTCGGCGTTCGATGCCGACGCCCAAAGCGGTGCTCCGGTACGGCGAACGCTGGAAACCCTATCGCACCGCCGCAGCCTGGTATCTCTGGCGGGCGGCTGATCGCGCGAAGGAAGCCAAAAAAGCTATAGCAGGCTGAGGGAAAACCATTTAGGGCAAGAGAAGAGCATTCACGCAAGATGCTCAAAAAGGCTGTCCAGCAAGGCCGCAGCGAGCGAAGAGGCGAGGCGTATGCTTCGGTACGTTGAGCCTCTGAGCGATGCGAGAACGCCGCTAGCAGACTTTTTCAGCATCCTGTTAGGCATCAACGCATAGAGGTTGCGCTATGGCCGATCAGACAAAACGACTCGACTCCAACGTTGTCGGCAACTTCTACGTCGATGCGACCTGTATTAATTGTGATACCTGCCGGCAGTTGGCGCCGACGAGCTTTGAGGAAGTCGGTGGTTTCTCAGCAGTTACTCAACAGCCGACCGATGATGGGCATATGCATCAGGCCTATCAAGCGCTCCTTGCCTGCCCGGTGGGCTCGATCGGCACCGAGCACAGCGACAAGTTGCGGATGCAGGACGCCATGGCGAGCTTCCCCCTCCATCTGGAGGGCGGCGTCTCGTACTGTGGCTTCAACGCCGAGAAGTCCTTCGGTGCGAATAGTTTCTTCATCGAACATCCAGACGGCAACTGGCTCGTCGATTCGCCGCGGTATATCAATCATCTGGTCGAGACGTTCGAACAAAAGGGCGGCATCGCATACATCTTCCTCACGCATAAAGACGATGTGGCCGATGCAGAGAAGTATGCCGCCCACTTCGGGGCGAAACGGATGATTCATCAGGCGGACGTCGAAGCGGTTCCTGATGCGGAATGGATCATTGAGGGGGATGACAGTATACAAGTCACGCCGCAGTTTCAGATCATTCCTGTGCCGGGCCACACGGCAGGCAGCATGGCCCTTCTCTATAAGAACCGCTTCCTTTTTACGGGGGATCATCTCTGGTGGGACTCCGGGCAGAAGATGCTTGGTGCCCCGCAACGGTTGGTCTGGAGGAAGCGCGTGCTGGTGGAGTCCATCCAGAAACTTCTCGACTACCGCTTCGAATGGGTGCTGGCCGGGCATGGGGATCGGACGCGCTTGCCGGCTGATGAGATGCGCGCCCAGCTACAGGCGCTGGTCGAGCGTCGCCAGCCCGGTAACGTAATGTCATAGCGATGCTCACGCGCCTTGTCCAGTGGATCGATCGCAACATTCTCTCTCTTGGCCGCGAGATGCGGCTGTCCTATCTGCCGCCGCTGATGGTCTACATGGCCTACGGCATCTCCGGTCTCACCGGGATCGTCGGCGCCTTCTTCGTCAAGGACTACCTCGGCCTCTCTGCCTCGTTTCTCGCCGCGCTGGGATTCTGGGCTGGGATTCCCTGGGCGTTGAAGATGCCCATTGGACACACGGTCGATCTCTTGTGGCGCTGGAAAGGCTGGCTCGTGGGCCTCGGAGCCGGGCTGCTGGCCGCCAGTCTTGGGATCATGGCGGCATTGATCGGGAGTCGGGAAGTGATGACCTCCATCATGCCTGCGGAAGCCTGGTATGTGGTCAGCACATTGCTTGGACCGATCGGCTACGTGGTGCAAGACGCGGTCGCGGATGCGATGACGGTCGATGCCGTGCCACGGGTGGATGAGCGGGGCCAGCCGTTCGACCAGCCGACACTCAAGCTCATGCACACCACCATGCAGACGCTCGGACGCGTGGCCATCGTCGGTGGTGGGATTCTGGTAGCGATGATCAACGTGTATGTCTTCACAGGGGTCGAAGGACTCCCACAGGCAGAGATCGTTCGGCTATACAAGCAGGTCTACCTCATGGCGCTCGTGATCCCGTTTGTCTCGGTGCTTGGGGTGGGGGTTGCCTGGTTCCTGCAACAACGTCACATGCGGCAGCTCCGACAGCAGGGGTTCACGCGTGAGCAGATCAACGAGATGGTCCGCGAGCGGGGAAGCCTGGTGGAGGCGACCCAGCCAAATTGGTGGATTCTTGGCGGGAGCCTCGCCTTCGTACTGTTCACGCTCACGGTCGGATTCGGCGGCTTCTCTTATAGCGAAGAAGTTGTCTTTGTCGGCTCAATGGCCATCGTCTTGTTCTTGATGGCCCGGCTGGTGCGAGAGCTGGAGCTTAACAAGCGATTCACCCTGGTCGGGACAGCGGTCGTGGTCTTTATCTTCCGCGCGATTCCTGGGACTGGGCCAGGGACGACATGGTGGATGATCGACCAACTGAAGTTTGATCAGCAGTTTCTCTCCGTCCTCTCGCTGATCGGCAGCACGCTCACCTTGGCGGGCATGTTTGTCTTTCGCCGCTTCATGGCCGAGCGGTCGATTGCCTATGTCCTAGGGTTTCTCACGGTGATCGGAACCATTCTGACCCTCCCGATCGTGAGTATGTTCTACGGCTTGCATGAGTGGACGGCGCGAATCACAGGAGGGGTTGTCGATGCACGATTCATTGCGCTGATCGATACGGCATTAGAGTCGCCGCTCGGTCAGATTTCTATGATCCCGATGCTGGCCTGGATTGCGAACAGCGCGCCCGCGAACTTGAAAGCCACTTTCTTTGCCGTGATGGCTTCATTTACCAATCTGGCTTTGTCGTTGAGCCAGCTCGGTACTAAATACATGAACGAAATCTATGTGGTCACTCGGGAAGTCCGTGACCAGGCCTCCGGCGCCCTTCAAACGTCGGCCGATTACAGCCATCTCGGCTCGCTTCTCATCGTGCAGTTAATTCTGGGGCTGGCCCTCCCCTTCGCGGCGATCGTATTTGCCAAGGTCACCCGCTTCAAAAGCGCGTGACAGAGCTGGCGAGGAGGACTCGCCGCTCAACGTGACGAGTTTGTATTGATGTAAGGTCAAGCAAAGGGGGAGGCAATAACATTGGGTTCTGGCATCCCCTTGATCTATGCTGTAGGATGATTAACTATCAATTTAGCCGTCATACGTGAAGGGTGAGTCGTCAAAGGTGGTAGATAGTCCGAATGAATCCTTTGAGAGATATTCTCCTCTCAGGTTTTACGGTTGACGTTTCACGCGTGAAAGGAAAGGGGGGCGACCGGCATCGACGGGGATACTAAGGTCAGCGGGGCATGTCGAGCTCTCGGGGTCTCGTAAATCCTCCGGGAAAATGTAACTGCCAATCAAG
>JANYBU010000089.1 GCA_025360665.1 Nitrospira sp. | reverse complement strand
AGTGGGGAACCTCGACATCGACTATCTCGTCGAAGTGGGGGAAGAGGGCATCGCCGAACTCAGCGCGAAGATCTTCGCGCACAAGACCGACCACATCACGCTCAAAGAAGCGGTGATGCTCCGAGGGGAGCGGTCACGCGGTCTCATCAAGACGCGTGTCGTGCTGGAGGACCAGGCACAGGCCGAAATCATCGGCATCACCGAAGCCTATGCCAAAGGCGCGCGCGGTCATGTCGATTGCATGGAGATCGTGCAGGGCCAGGCAAAGGCCAGCGCGATTCCCATCGTGAGGGTCTTCCATCCGGAGGCGAAGGTCACACACGAAGCGGCCATCGGGAGTGTGGATAAGAAAGAACTCGAAACCTTGATGGCGAGAGGGCTTGGCCCTGAGCAAGCGGTCGAGATGATCGTGAGCGGGATTCTGCGGTGAGTTCGAGCCACGTCGAAACCTCATAGTGACTAGGTTATAAGGAGACGCTCTCAATGATCACCTCAATCGCCTTCACCGTCTATCCGGTCTCACATATGGAGCGGGCTCGATCCTTCTATGAGCACGTGCTTGGCTTGCATGCGAGCTACCACTATCAAGACGTTTGGGTGGAGTACGACATCGGCGATTCGACCTTCGCCATCACAACGACGGAGATGGGCCATACTCCGGGAGCAAAGGGAGCCGTCGTAGCCTTTGAGGTGTCAGACCTTGATGCCTTTGTCCACAAACTGAAGGAGCGGGCCGTGTCGTTCGTCAGGGAAACGTTCGACACGCCTGTCTGCCGGATGGCGGTCATCGAGGATCCGGACGGGAATCACATTACGATTCACAAGCGGCACGCGTGAGTGCCTTGTGAAGAACCCGCAAATCGGCACACTCGACTTCTGTTAGGAAAACTGCTTGAGCAGCACAGGTCGCCGGCGTGCGCCCCATCGTCCCGGTTTCGCTTCGAAGACTCCGGCACAGGGAGTCCCGCAGAAGCGACAGTTCCCGTCCATCGTTAGATTCCACTCCCTCAGTTCATACCAGTCCCGTCCGATGAGTATCTGCCCGCATTCATGACAATAGGTGCTCCCGCCTTCCAGGTCGGAGACGTTGCCGGTATAGGCATAGCGGACGCCGTTCTTCATGGCGATACGGCGGGCCATGGTCAGTGTGGCAGGCGCGGTGTGCGGGGTCTCGCGCATCTTCCAGTCCGGATGAAAGGCTGTGAAGTGGATCGGAACGTCAGGCCCGAGATGCTCGACCACCCACTGTGTCAGAGCCTCGATTTCCTGCTCGGAATCGTTTTCTCCTGGGATGAGCAGAGTCGTGATCTCGAACCAGACCTTGGTCTGGTGTTTGAGATAGATGAGCGTCTCCAGCACCGGTTGGAGATGGGACCCGGTGACCTCGTGATAGAACCGCTCGGTGAAGGCCTTAAGATCCACGTTGGCGGCATCCATGTGCCGGTAGAACTCGGCCCGGGGTTCGTCGCAGACATAGCCTGCCGTCACCGCAACGGACTTGATGCCTCGTTCACGACAAGCTTGCGCCACATCAATCGCGTATTCATGGAAGATAACCGGATCATTGTAGGTGTAGGCCACGCTCCGACAACCGAGTTCCGACGCAGCCCGGGCGATCGTCTCGGGCGAGGCTTCGTCGGCCAAGGTATCCATTTCGCGGGACTTGCTCATGTCCCAGTTCTGGCAGAACTTGCAGGCCAAGTTGCATCCCGCCGTCCCGAATGACAGGACAGGTGTGCCGGGCAGGAAATGATTCAACGGCTTTTTCTCAATCGGGTCCACGCAGAAGCCGCTGGATCGCCCATACATGGTCAGAACGATCTGATCCTGCCGGCGTTCGCGCACGAAGCACAGGCCCTGCTGCTCCTCTTGGAGCTTGCAGAACCGCGGACAGAGGTCGCACTGGATGCGGCCGTCATCCAGTCTGTGCCAGTACTTGGTGGGAAATCCGCTGGTTGAACTCATCGTGGCTTCTTTCTAGCAGGATGCTGAAAAAGTCCGCCAGCTTTGTTCTCGCATCGCTCAGAGACTCAACGTACCACAAGGGTACGCCTCGCCTCCTCGCTCGCTCGGCCGCGCCGGACGGCCTTTTTGAGCATCCTGCGAGGGTATTCTCCTGTTGTTCCAGACATGCAGATCAGTGACGTTTTAGCGTGCATCACTGGTGTCCGGTTAAATGACCCGCGCCGAGGCAAAGATCAAGCATTGGTGCGGTCTGTAGGCTGTTTTTGTTTGGTGCCGACTTGAACGTCGCTTGCCAAAAACCATGTACGTTCCCCGGGTTAACCACCCCGAGGAA
>JANYBU010000374.1 GCA_025360665.1 Nitrospira sp. | reverse complement strand
GGCGTATTACCGTTGGGTTGTCTCAGGAAGGCAGGCGAAAAATGGCATGAACAGTTGTAGTTTGTTATAAGCCAACCGTTACAAATCATAACGCATTGCTTTTACCATGGAAATACAAATCTACTACGAAGATACCGACTGCGGCGGGATGGTGTACTACGCGAATTATCTCAAGTATTTCGAGCGGGCGCGGACGCAGTATCTCGAAGAGCGAGGGTTGTCGGTGGCTGGATTTATGAAGGAGGGGACGGTGTTCGTCGTCGTGCATGCAGAAGTGGATTACCGATCCTCAGCCCGCTATGGCGACCGGCTGGTCATTGAGACCGTCGTCTCCGACATGACGGCAGCCTCCTTCACGTTTTCGCACGTGATCCGAGAACGGGAGAGTCGGCGTGTGGTCGTCGAAGGATCGGCCAGGCTGGCGGCAACGAATGGAAGTGGAAAAGTGAAGCGCCTCGACAGGGCGATGGTCGCCGCGCTACAATCCAGTTCTACAAGGAGTCACTAAATGGACAAGTTCGGATACTGGCTTGGTATCGCCGCCGCGGTGATCGGTTTATTCTTCGTCGGCTGGCTGCTGTCCGCGGGGGGCGACAACCCGATGGGTAAAAAGAAGAAGAGGAAGTCGTAATTCACCCGCAAGTGGTCCTACCTGCTTCATAGCCTCACCAGAGCAACCTCACGGGGTTCACGAGCCGCCAGCGTGCGCGGGGCGGAGGGTAGCAAACGGCAGCGCCATTGGGCGGTCCGGTTCAACCCTC
The DNA here is from genome assembly GCA_025360665.1 of Nitrospira sp. GTDB lineage: Bacteria > Nitrospirota > Nitrospiria > Nitrospirales > Nitrospiraceae > Palsa-1315. Next base: position 4,000 of record JANYBU010000374.1, on the reverse strand, counting down.
TGATCAGACACGTTCATCGCGTATGCGCCGGTTTAGCGCTACGCCGAGCGCTTGGCACTTATTCATGAGGCCTTCATATGTCTTGAGGTTGGCGTTGTACTCGGCCATCGGATACTTGCTGACATCACCCTGGTTTTTCTCGTGGTATCGCCGGCAGATCTCCCGGAGCGCTTGGACAGCTTCGAGCAACGCGGCTGTGTACTGGTAAGCCTCCAAAGACCCCGACTCTGCCTTCAATGCCGATGAAATAGCAGCCAGTTTGGACGCCAACCGACCAAGGTCTTTACAGTGAGCCCCAAAGTCGATGGCTTTGAAAAGGCCTGGAATTGGGAGTGTTTTGCGCCACGAAAACTTAAAGATCGCGTCATGAATGGCGACGTACTTGCCAAGGATTGCATTCACTCGGATCAGTTCCTCTGGAGGGTCCGGCATGTGTCACCGATGAGAATGTGCCCAACGTTGGAATTGAGCGAGCGGCGAAGCCGTCCACTCGAATCACGGGTTAGCCGGCAACCTTGCCTCCTGCTGCTCGGACGCGCTGCAGAATGAAGTCCTGCGTTTCGGGCGACAAGCACGCGAGCGGCAACGTGCTGAACTGTGCCTTGGAGTACAGCAAAAGCCAAACGGTAGGGAACTGCCACAGCTCTTTGACGACGGACCACTGAAGCGTTGTCGTGCCGATGTCCGAACTCATGGTGAACGAGGACTCGTCAGCGCGGAACGTGGCTTGAGGCTTGTCCATCTCGCGGAACTTGCGCAGCGAGTTGCGGTAGTGAGCGAGGTAGACAGCCGTGGCGTACGCGATGCCCAGCACCAGCAAGGCAGCAAGTACAGCGACGATCCAAGAGGCCTGGCCTTGGGCAACAAGTACGCCGAGACTGAGCGCGGCAACGAGGAGTGCAACAAAGAAGCCGACACCTACGGAGCGCCGCCAAAACGCGAATACCGCCTGACGCAGCAGCGACTCGCTATAAATGAGTGTGGCCTCGTGGGACATGGTGGCTAACAACCCCAGCTCAGCGACCCGACCCACAAGGCGCGTGGATTGCAACAGGAGTGCAATGGGCGGGTTCGCTGCAGCGCATGGTTAGGCACCATCTTTGTTTCGTTTATCTCGTTTCCAAGCAACCCAGGCAAAGTAAAATCCCCCCGGCGCACTGATGGCGGAAACCCATGCCAGAATCGACGTAGTTGATTCAGCGAACAGGGCAACGGCGAGTATAGTATAGATGACCCCCCCGGCAAAAAATGCGTACCAAGGAATCCCGCATTTTTTTTTCAAAGGTGTGTCGGTTGGCGATGTCATTCGAGTATCCTGTGCGTCCGGTGATGCCCAACTATGAATTATCTCGTTCTGTATAACAAGCCACTTGTTTTGGAGTATTGGATAAGACCCTTTCGATATCCTGCCAGGATTGGGCCTTCAGTCCAAGGGTGTTCTTGTCGATTTTGCGACGATTAGGACCGGGGCTTCGCGAAGCCTTCCTCAGCCAGCATCTCCGCGACATTGCGACCGTCGACGAAGACGTCGGCGACGAGGCGATCATAGACATCTCGGCCATGCGGCGCAATTCGCACTGCTCCGCTGCGGAGCAATTCTTCCAATCGTTGTTTGGCGGATTGGCCACCTGGCTCGTTCAGTTCCGGCGTGTCGATGCCTCGGAGTCTGACGCGCTCGGCCCCATATCGAAACGTGTCACCATCAACCACTTGGACGTGCCGACTGTCGACCCTGCGCTCAATGCCACCGAGTGGTGCGAGGGCTTGCCGACGGAGCAGCGATCGGACACTTCGGCTACTGGATCGGCGCAGCCCTTTGGGTTTCTTGTGAGGATGGAGTCCTTTCTCACGGTGAAGTCGATGAGGACGAAGATCGCTCCCTGCCCGTGCGTCTGGTTTCCGGCAGAGGTCACAAGACAGGCGAAGTTCGGACTCGGTTGCCCCGGGAGCCAAGGGCGTCGTGGACAGTGAGGAGGGCGGGGCAGTCGATTGTTGTGCCGGGATTTGATGGGGGAAGACGAGGATGACGGCGACGGCTATGAGTGCACCGAACGTGGTTTGACCTTGTGCCATGATCCTCGCGGGGACGCACAGTCCATGCCAGAGCGGTCTGGTTGACAACACAAAAAGCCGCGTGCTGTTATATCGGCGTATCTCCTTCTTCGCAAGAGACTCGCGAGACTTGCGCGAAAAGCGGGACGGGTGAGGCGGTCTGAAGGCTGAAGTGTTCGGAACTTCGAACCCAGAACTTTGAACTTCGTGTCGCGCACGTCTTGCTCGTCTCGCTCACAATTCACGGAGGCTTCTGATGGATATGATGGGACGTGTGGGGCTGGTCGAGATTCCGATCTTGATCGCGCCCGATCAAAAGGTCTGGATGGATCGCATGATTAAGGAAGGCAAGATCGCCATTCCTCCAGGCGGGACGCTGGAAAAAGGCTCGCTCTATTCGATGTTTGTCCGAATGCTCCTGCATAACGCAATGGAAGAGCAGAAGCGACAGGAAGTACTGGACGCGGAGGACGAGGACGACGAATAGGGAAGCTGTTGAAAACAACCGCCAGCTTCGTTCTCGCTTCGCTCAAGGCTTCAACGTACTCAGAGTACGCCTCAGCCTTTCGCTCGTTGCGGCCTAGCAATGAACTCGTTTTGAGCATCCTGCGGAGTTCAGCGGCTGTATCGAAAATGATTTGCCTTGTATCTCGCCGGATACAGCCGCAAGAGCGTATGTCCGAGGGGTAAGGGCTAGCCGCCTCTTATCTCCGTCCATACGCTATTTGCTATCGGCTATAAGCTCTTGAACGCGGAATGCGCGGCTTTGATCGTGTATTCGATGTCGCGGGTTGAATGAGCGGTCGAGAGAAAGGCGGCTTCGAATTGAGAGGGAGCCAGGTATACCCCCTGTTCCAGCATCTGGTGAAAGAATTGCCCGTATCGCTTCGTGTCCGACAGTTTCGCAGTATTCCAATCCACCACTGGGCCTGACGTAAAGAACGCCCCAAGTATCGAACCGACCCTGGTTTGCGTGAGCGGCACACCGGCTTTCTTGGCGGCGTCTCCAATCCCTTTGGCCAGGGCTGCTGACTTCTCTTCCAGCTTCTTGTAGACCCCTCGGGCCTTGAGCTGCTTGAGCGTTTCAATGCCGGCGGACACGGCTAACGGGTTTCCCGACAACGTCCCCGCCTGATAGACCGGCCCCAATGGCGCGATTAGATCCATGATCTCTTTCCGTCCTCCGTAGGCGCCGACCGGCAATCCTCCGCCGATGATTTTCCCGAGTACTGTCAGATCCGGAGTAATTCCGTAGAGCGTTTGGGCTCCCCCGTAGGCCACGCGAAAACCGGAGATCACCTCGTCGAAAATCAGGAGGATGTCGTTTTCTTTGGTGAGACGGCGGAGCGCCTGAAGGAAATCCGGCGCTGCTGGCACGACGCCCATATTTGCTGCGATCGGCTCCAGAATAATACAGGCCAACGTGTCCCGCTGTTCTTTGACAATCTGTTGCACCGCTTGGATGTCGTTGTACGGGACGGTTAAGGTGTGCTTCGCAAAGTCAGCCGGAACTCCAAGCGAATCCGGAATCCCCAACGTGGCCAAACCTGAACCGGCCTTCGCCAGCAAATAATCGCTGTGGCCGTGATAGCAGCCTTCAAATTTCAGAATATTGTCTCGCTTCGTAAAGCCACGCGCGACACGAATCGCGCTCATGACCGCCTCGGTGCCGGAGCTGACCAGCCGGACCTTTTCCATCGATGGGAAGGCGTCGCGGATCATGCGGGCGAGTATGACTTCCAGTTCGGTCGGCGCGCCGTAACTGGTTCCGTTTGCCGCAGCCTTTTTGATCGTGCTGACGATGGATGGGGCGGCATGACCCAAAATCATCGGGCCCCATGACAGGACATAGTCGATGTAGCTGTTCCCATCGACATCGTAGAGGCGAGCACCTTTGGCGCGCTTGATAAACCGGGGTTGGCCTCCGACGGAGCGAAAGGCCCGCACC
>JANYBU010000011.1 GCA_025360665.1 Nitrospira sp. | reverse complement strand
TGTGGGGGTCAGGACGTTAGACGGATGATTACAGAGATCGCGGACAAAGACGGTGGCTTCTGCCGTGGCGACACCGCGCCGAATCCCTTCGGTCACCTGTCGCGACTGAGCTTTCATCGAGATGAGCACCCTCATCTCTGCGACGTCGCGCCCTGAGGCGGCGTCGCTTCGATAGACGGTGAACTGATAACTGCCTAGGATCGCCCCTTCCACCATCGCTTGGGCGACGTCGAGCGATGACATTCCCTCAGGCCTCACGGTCGGCAGTGCCACCGAAAAGGATTCAGCCTTCGTCTGGCGGACGCGCTTCGCGGCTGAGCCCATGGCTTGCCGGATGGTCTCAGTGGTCACCTCGTTCTTCTTGCCCAAGCCGACCAGCACCACTCGTTTTGCAGGTACCTTGCCTTGGGTGTGGTACAGCAAGACCTCATTAGCGTTACCTTCGAATTCCTTCGAGTGCACCAGCGTGCTCAACGCGCCATCGAGAGCCGTATCGAGCCGAGCTGTATCCTCTTTGACCAATGCCTCTCCCTCACAGTGCAGGAGTACCAATACCTCTGCGGATGCAGCCTCTACTCGCGCAACCTCTACCGTCACCTGCATGATCTTCATTTCTCACACTCCTTGTTCAAGCTGTCGGCCATCAGCGATCGGCACAAATTGAGAGAGGACTCCTGCAAGCTGATCGCGACGACTCACACCCCTCGCATATCAGGCGCCCAAATATACTTGTGCAGCTGCAATTGAAAACGAACCGGTAGGCGATCGGCCAGAATCCATTCGGCCAGCTGACGTACATCGAGCGAACCGAAAACAGGACTGAAGAGCACCGAACAGCGGCTGGCTATCTCATATCGGGTCAGGATCTCATGAGCCCAGTCGTAATCGACTCGGTCAGCCAGGACAAACTTCGCTTCATCCTTGGCTACTAGCGTCGTGAGATTCGGCCAGTGCATCTTCTCTGTCATCCCGCTCCCCGGGCACTTCACATCCAGAATGACATGGACGCGCGGGTCGACCGGTACAATATCGATGGCCCCGCTGGTCTCAAGGAGGACTGTATAGCCAGCATCGCAGAGTCCGGACATCAACGAGAGACTCTGAGGCTGGGCAAGGGGCTCCCCACCCGTGACCTCCACCAGGCGACACCCATAGGTATTCACCGTTGCCAGCGTGTCTTCGATCGAGCACTCGCGCCCCCCAAAAAAAGCATAGTCGGTATCGCACCAGGTACAGCGGAGCGGGCAGCCGGTCAGTCGTACAAACACACAGGGCTGTCCGGCGAAGCTGGACTCACCTTGAATGCTGTGGAAGATCTCGGTAATCCGAAGCATCGATGAGGTCGTCATTCGTTCATTGATTGTGAAATGAATACACTGCCCTTGATCAATGATTCACGATTGGTTACTTCCAGGTCATGATAGGCCAGCCTCGGCGTTGCGCCGTTCGGGCCATGCCCCGAATTGGGTTGATCACCAAGGGATGTCCGACCAGCTCAAGAAGGTCATGATCACCGGGGCTGTCGCCGTACGCATAGGACCCGGCGAGGTCGAGATTCATTGTTTGAGCGTGGGAAAGGATCAGTTCGCGCTTGCCACGGCCATAGGGCAACGGGGGAATCAGTGCACCGGTATAGGCGGAATTCTGTTGTTCCAGCTTTGCGGCGAAGACTGTAGGCACATCCAAGAATCTCGCAAGAGGCTCAATCAAGAAATCCGGCGCGCCAGTCACAAGAATCAGTTGGTGGCCGGCCTGTCGATGGACCTCCAGGCTTGCGCGGCCTTGCGCAGACACCTTGTCGATCATCTCGGTCTGACAGAACTCCCGTGCATAGGATTCAATGTCTGCGGGGCGCTTGCCGGTGAGATAGATCTTTCGCTCTCGGAGCGAGTGCAGTGAGAACGGGGGCACATGCCCCACCAGCCAGGCAGCGCTCCTGCACAATTCCCCCCATCCCACCAGATCGCGCCGCCATAGAAACCGGAAGAATCGTACCTCGCTGGCTTCTCCCGGCAAGAGTGTGTTGTCGACGTCGAACAACGCGGCGATGGATCCCTGTGTTCGCCGTTCACCCACCTCATCAAGCGTGGGTGTGAGACTGTGGAGACTGTGTACGGTGTTGGAGGTGCCGGTGAGCATACGCCGCCCGATTCTACCGGAGCGTCTATTGATTGACAAGGATTTTGGCCCACTTCTATAATGCGGCTCCCTCGGGCTGTCACGCGTCCTTCGTGAAACGT
>JANYBU010000449.1 GCA_025360665.1 Nitrospira sp. | reverse complement strand
GCAATGGACGGAGATCACCGCCTTCGCGCTGTTTGGCACCTGCTCGCGAATGCCACGAATGAGCCGGCCGAATTCTTGTGGAACCGCATAGCCGACCGTGTCAGGAATATTGATCGTCCCGGCTCCTGCGGCAATCACCGCCTCGATCACCTCATAGAGATAGGCGGGATCGGATCGACTGGCATCCATGGGCGAAAACTCCACATCGTCCACATAACCCCTCGCCAGTTGCACCATCTCGACCGCGCGCTTCTTCGCCTCGTCACGCGTCATTCGGAATTGGTGCTTCAAGTGGATATCCGAGGTCGAGAGAAACGTATGAATGCGGACCTTCGGGGCCCCCTTCAATGCTTCCCAGGCTCGATCGATATCCTCCGGACGCGCCCGCGCCAAGCTGCAAATCGTCGGTCCCTCGACTTCCTGCGCGATCCGCCGCACCGCTTCAAAATCTCCGGGCGAACTATAGGCAAATCCTGCCTCGATAATATCGACCCCCAGACGTGCCAGCTGCTTCGCCACCATGATTTTTTCTTCCACATTCATGCTGGCCCCTGGAGATTGCTCTCCATCGCGTAGGGTCGTATCGAAGATCCGTATCATCCGTGTCATGTCTCCACCTCTCTTCGGTTCAGACCGCTCACAACGGACATCCAGCGAGGCCGCAGGCGAAGAAGACATCCTCAGCGTACCCTCTGGGGTACGTTGAGGATATGTTCAAGCCGAGAACGAAGCTGGCGGACGTTTTCAACAGTCTGTAAAAACACAAAAGCCTCCCTCCCTTGGACCCAGGGACGGAGGCTTGAAAAGCCCCGTGGTACCACCCTGATTTAGCCATGAACAACGTGCCCAGCTGTTCATAACCCTTCATTGCACCCGGTCACGGGGGCGAGGCGGAATCCATTACTCGGGTTTCACGGATTCTGGCTCAGAGGCGAGTTCGGCGCCGCACAGGCTGGTTCGCACCATTTACCAGCTCTCTCACTGCTGTGCGAATCGCGTACTACTCCTCGTCGAAGCCATTAGAACTTTGGTTCAATCACTGACTGCTCGGTCTTGGTCGACGGACGCTTGCCGGCCATTTTTGCCAGAAGTCCGACAAGTCGCTCTGCAGGACCAAGCAACGCATAGCCGGCAAAGATGACAAATAGCATAACTTGGGGCCAGGCGGCCACGAGCATGAGTGTCAAAATTCCCCACACGAGATAGGTAATATGCTGACCGCCGCGGAACTTCATGTCTTTAAAGCTCCGATACTTAATAGTGCTCACCATCAAGAACGAAAGGGTCAGCGTAATAAACAGGACGAGTAGGGGCTTCACTTCCGTTCCAATTCTGACGCTATAGTGGTCGAAAATCACGAGCGACGCCACGACACCCGCCGCTGCAGGAATAGCCAACCCGGTAAAGTACTTGCCATCCGACACGGCCGCAGTCGAATTAAACCGGGCCAACCGAACCGCACCCATCGCCACGTAGGCGAACATCACCGCCACACCAAATGTACCCTGCCCGCTCAACGCCCAGGAATAAATCAAGAGGCCGGGAGCAACCCCGAACGACACCACGTCGGACAACGAGTCGTATTCGAAGCCGAAATGGCTGGTGCTGTTCGTCAACCGTGCCGACTTTCCGTCGAGCACGTCGAAGATCATCGCCACCAGGATTGCGACCGCTGCGACCATGTAGTTCGCATTGAATACGGACAGCATCGAATACACGCCGCAGAATAGATTCCCTGTCGTGAAAAGATTCGGAATCAGGTGCATGGCGGCTTTGCGCCGCTTCCCATTTCTCCCGAATGATTGACGAAGTCCAGCGGTTTTCATCGCAGTTCCCCCAGGATGGTTTCTCCACCCTTTACATGATCGCCGACTGCCACGTTGATCACCGTCCCGACCGGAAGAAACGTATCCATCCGTGATCCAAATCGAATCAGCCCGAATCGTTCACCACGTACAGCCCGATCTCCCGGCGAGATCCAACAGACAATCCGTCTGGCAATCAACCCAGCCACCTGCACACACAGCACCTTCGCACCCTCCACCGTCCGAATCATCAAGACATTTTGCTCGTTCCTCAACGTCGCATCCGACCTGCTGGCCACGAGGAATAAACCCGGCTGATACTGCACCTCCTCGACGACCCCTTCACAAGGGATTCGATTGATGTGCACATCGAACACGTTCAAGAAGATGGTGAGTCGAATGCTACGGTCCTTAATGAATCGGGGCTCGAACTCTTCTTCAATGGCGATAACCTTCCCGTCACCGGGTGCCAGCACGAGGCGAGGCCCCATCGGGACCACACGAGAGGGATTACGAAAGAACCAGGAAACGAAGACCGTCAGGAGCGCCGCCCCGACCGCCACAATAACCCATCCCAGCCATCCTGCTAGTAGTGTAACCCCGGCAACAGCCCCGATGAAGGGAATTCCTTCTTTGGCAAACGGGATGCCGATGGCACGATCTGCCACAGAGCCCTCAATCCTCAGTTTTTGCTCTTATCAACCAGTTGGTCCTTCTTCAGCCAGGGCATCATCGCCCGCAACCGGCCCCCAACCTCTTCGATGGGATGGGCTTCACCTTTAGCCAGCAGCGCATTGTAGACCGGACGGTTTGCCTGATTCTCCAGCACCCACTCTTTTGCAAACTGGCCTTGCTGAATTTCACCCAAGATCTTCTTCATTTCCTGCTTCGTCTGCTCCGTCACAATCCGAGGACCGCGGGTGATATCACCGTACTTGGCCGTCGTGCTGATGGAATACCGCATGTTGGAAATACCGCCCTGATAGATCAAATCCACGATCAATTTTACTTCATGCAGGCACTCGAAGTAGGCCATCTCCGGGGAGTAGCCGGCTTCCACGAGCGTCTCGTACCCGGCCTGGATGAGGGAAGTGAGTCCTCCACAGAGAACAACCTGCTCGCCAAAAAGATCCGTCTCGGTTTCTTCACGAAAGTTTGTTTCGATCACACCGGCCCGCCCGCCCCCAATCGCGCTGGCATAGGCTAGACCAACCTGCTGGGTCGTTCTGCTTGGATCCTGATGGATCGCGAGCAAACACGGCACCCCGCTGCCTTTCATATATTCCGATCGAACAAGATGGCCCGGTCCTTTGGGGGCGACCATGAACACATTGATCGTGGGCGGTGGCACGATTTGTCCAAAATGAATGTTAAAGCCATGGCCAAACGCGAGATAGGATCCCGGCTTCAGATTCGGGGCGATGTCCTGCCGATAGATGGCCGCTTGCGCTTCGTCAGGTGCGAGAATCATGACCACATCGGACGCCTTGACGGCATCGGCCACCGGCATGACTTTCAGTCCGCTTTGCTCCGCCTTCTTCCATGAGGCGCCTTCGCGCAACCCAATGACCACGCTCACGCCGCTCTCCTTCATGTTGAGCGCAAGGGCGTGGCCCTGACTGCCGTAGCCGATCACCGCCACTTTCTTATTCCGGATCTGTTGAATGTCGGCATCCTTATCGTAGTAAATCTTCATCGATCACTCCTGGGTAACAACGGTGTTCACTCTACTGAACTGATGTGGATGATGAGCCCGAAGGATCCTATTCGCGGGCAACCTTTTTCGCTTGCACCCCAGTCGACCGAATCGACTCGCGGGCGACCGCAACCCGTCCGGTACGTGTGAGTTCCTTGATCCCGAGGGGTTGCAATAGGTTGATGATCGCTTCAATTTTTTGTGGATCTCCGGTCACCTCGATGGTATACGTCGCCGGCGTGGAGTCGATGACATTGGCCCGAAAAATATCGGCGATCCGCAACGCTTCCGCGCGATCTTCCGGCCGCGTATGCACCTTGATGAGCGCCGTCTCCCGCGAGACAAAATCGCTC
>JANYBU010000439.1 GCA_025360665.1 Nitrospira sp. | reverse complement strand
ACACGCAGCGCGAGTTGAACGCCATCGCCCATCGGTTGAACACGCGCCCGAGGAAATGTCTCGACTTTGCCACGCCCCTGGAAGTCTACGCGCACCTGCGCCATCCTTCACCCGTTGCACTTGGAACTTGAAACCGCCCCCATATGAAACAGGTCGGATCTGGAGTGGGGATTTCGACTACCGGCTTTATTCAGGAATAGCGAACAGCGTTCGATCTGAGTTCAGTATTGACCTTTATATGGCCGTTGTGATTTTCTCCTACATGGTGTTCATCCCCTTAAGGTTCTACCCGTCAGGACCAGCTAACGAGTGCCATCGATGAGACGGTACCGGACGGCATCGTGCTGATCTATTGGGTAGGGATTCTTACGATACAAGCCCTGTTATTTGCACCGAGTCCAGCCGATGCGGAGGAGGTCTATGGTCCGCCAAACGCGCAGCAATCCATCCCCTCGACTCAGGACAAGGAGGATGGGGCAGATGTTTCGACGAAGGAACTTATTGATCTGGACCATCCGGTGGAACACGCGCTGAAGTCTCTGCCGGCTAAATCGGGCTATACGGTCATCCCGCTACCGGCATTTGCCACCAATCGAAATGAAGGGTACTGGGCTGGCGGACTCACTCCAATTCTCAAGACCAATTCCAAAGGGGATACCGACGAAATGTTTGTGCCGCAGTACCTGTATAACCCAAGGGTTGGGCATTACGGATCACTGAATTACTTCGGGTATCCCTCTGATAGAGAGCAGTACCATGCGTTTGCCTGGTTTGGTCAAAGACTCGATCAGGGTATCGACTTGGGGTATAAAAATGTTGGCGTAGGAGGAGGAGGACGATACATTCTCGCTGCCGATCTTACTGCGTTTAAAAATCCTTTCGCCAGATTCTTCGGCTTCGGCAGTCGAACCATCGAGGCCCAGGAAACCAACTATACGTCGCGAGAACTACTTGTCAAACTGACCGCCGGCATCTGGCTCACTCCGGATCTCGCACTTATGTTGACTGAGCGGTATCGCAACGTACGGGTGGATGACGGAATCATTGATTCTCTCCCAGGCACAGCACAGCGATTTCCTGCGATCCCAGGTATCGAGGGAGCCAAAGTATTGGGACATGGCTTGACACTCCGTTATGACACGAGAGATAGCCAGCTTATGCCGACCAAGGGCGCCTATGTGAACCTCTTGGCCGAGTTTAATCAGAACTTACAGCCACATGAAGAAAACCAGTGGGGGCATGCGGTACTCGATGCCCGCCAGTATATTCCCCACTCATCGGACCAAATGATCTTCGTTTCGCGTATGCTGTTCGAAGGCGTGTTCGGACAAATAGAGCGCCGGGGCACAACACTCGGTGTGCCTTTTTACGAGCAAGCCACGCTAGGCGGCGAAGATACCCTTCGGGCTTTCGGACGCGGCCGGTACATCGGCAGCTGGGCCGTCCTTGCTAATCTAGAAGAACGAGTGACCGTGCTCAATAAAACGATGTTCGGTGTAAATGCCCACCTGGAACTTGCCCCGTTTCTCGACATAGGGCGGGTAGGACAAAGCAGCGTGAAGGCTGATCATCTGTTCTACAGGCATGTCCAATTCAGTCCGGGCGTTGGTTTTCGATTGCTGATCAAACCAACCATCGTGGGTCGGTTCGACGTGGCCTATGGGAGTGATGGGGCAAATGTGTTCGTAGGACTAGATTATCCGTTTTAAAATTGATTAGCGGCTCGTTTTTGGGGATACCTTCCTGACTCTTCCTTCCACGTGGGCAATCACCTCGGAAACCGTGGTGAGCTTCGGAAACGCTGCAAGTGTGCTAGGAATCCGTTCGGAGATCGTTACATCAACAGCCACCCCCCACCTTCCCCTCTTTTTTCATTCTACTACGACCAAGGCCTCGGGACAGGAAGTGGGCGAATATCGGTTCCGGACATATTGGCTAGACACGTGACCGGCCTGAAACTGTTGATACGAGTTTTCTTTCAACGATCTGCAGGTGGAAGAATTCGCTCAAATTCCTAGCCACGGCTTCTTTCTGTTTATCCGCCGTAATGACGTGATAGCAGTCATCCAGTAATACCACCAGTTTGTTTTCTGATGCGATCTCGTCATGGACGATAGCGGCATTCCGGGGGCTGGTCATATCATCTTCGCGCGCTTGGAGAATCACCGTAGGAGCCGTGACCACGCCCAGGCGTGCACGAACCCGCACAATGAGCCGGTCGACCTCTGTAAGGGTCCTCAACGGAAAGATGGGGTACCCCATCGATGCGGCAGATGGAGCACGCGTTGAATTGCCATCGGCGGGCTTGCGTCGAGCTCGCCAATCCCTCATCCATTCCCGAAGAATGGAAGATGACCGGTAGGCCTCGCGCACTCTGGCTTGAATTTTTTCGTCTTTGATTCCGAAGGGAGGACCATCGATGTGAAACAGCAGATGCTGCAAGGAAAGAGGAACGACTTTCATGGCGAAGGGGAGGATGGCGTGAGACCAGGGGGTGGCCCACCCATCGTACACAAACGTTGGCGAGAGCACTCCAATCCCGTCGACATCCACGACGGTTGACGCGTCTAACGCCAGCAGTCCTCCCGCACTCAGGCCAGAGACAAACACGTACTCGTATCGATCTCGCGCAAAGGAGAGCTGCGCCAGGACATGTTCCCGCCAATTCTGTTCGCTGGTCCTCACGAGGTTTTTCAGCCGCGTGCAATGTCCGGGAAGAGTGGTTGCATAGACATCCCATCTGTTCTTCCGAGCCATTTCCCGTGCCACGTAGTACATCTCGGCCGGAGTGCCGGTCACTCCGTGGATGAGATAGACGAGGACATTCGAATTGGCATGCAGAGAGAAATCCGTCTCTTGACGACCGACCATCCCGTCCAAGAGACCCGTTCGTTTTATCCTATGGGTTTTCAAGCCTTCTCCGCTCATGAGCTGAACAACTTATCAAGCAATTCGATCCCCAGATCAATTTCTTCTCTCGTAATGTCCAGAGAGGGCGCGAGGGTAAAGACATTCTTATAGTGACCTCCGATATCCAGAACCAATCCCATTGGACCGCGCGAGGTCGGAATACCTCCGGCGAGCCCCGCTTCAAAGATCCGGTCAGCCAGGGCTTTATCCGGAGTGAATCGGTCTGGTCTTGTGACTTCGATACGAAGGGCCAAGCCTAATCCCGACACGTCTCCGATCGTCGCATGACGTTGCTTGAGGGCTTCAAGCTGCCGCAGAAAATAGGCACCCGATGCTGCAACTTTCTCCTCATAGTTTTGCTGTTCAATCCATTGAAGTGTGGCCAAGGCGGCTGCCGTTCCCAATGGATTGGAGGCAAACGTGGAATGGGTTGAACCGGGAGGGAACTTCTGGGGGGAAATCAGGGGCTCCTCTGCCCAGAGGCCTGAAATGGGATTTAAGCCGTTCGTCATGGCCTTGCCGAAAACGACGATGTTCGGTTTCACTCCAAAGTTCTCGATCGCCCAAAATTTCCCAGTGCGGAAGAATCCCATCTGAATTTCATCGTCCACCAGGAGAATCTTGCGTTCGTTGAGAATATTTTTGAGCCGGGAGAAGTATTCCGGTGGCGGGATAATATACCCGCCTGTGGCCTGCACCGGTTCGACATAGAAGGCCACGAATTCCGACTCATTGGCTTTCGAATCCCAGAAAGAGTTGTATTCTGTTTCGAATAACCGCTCGACCTGGTTGACACAGTAATATTCGCAGGTATCGAGCTTCTTCCCGTAGGGACAACGGTAGCAGTATGGAAACGGCACGAAATGCGCGCGATTCGAGAAATGACCAAAACGGCGGCGGTAGCGATAGCTGGATGTGATCTCGGACGCACCCAACGTCCGGCCATGGTAGCCACCCGTGAAGGCCATGAATAAAGTCTTGCCGGTGGCGTTGCGCACCAACTTCATCGAGTCCTCAATGGCCTGAGCACCCCCCACGTTGAACTGGACTCGCCCCTCCAGACCAAACGCGCGCAGGCACTCAGTCGCCAACTTCTCGGCCACCAGCACTTTTTCTTCATGCAGATATTGGCAGGCGAGTTGAGGCAATTGATCGAGCTGTGCTTTCACCGCATCGATAATCGACTTGTTGCGATAGCCGAAGTTGACCGCGGAGTACCACATCTGGAGATCGAGGTAGGGCTTGTCTTCGCGGTCATAGAGAAAGCTGCCCTCACAACCTTGAAAAAACTTCGGCACCGGCGAGTAATGCACCGTATCGCCGTGGGAGCAAAATTTAGCTTCTTTTTCACGGAGGAGGTCTTCGTTCAGTCGGATCATCGGGAGGGGTTTCATTTGAAGTCATTCTCCTTTAGAAAAAAATGTTCTGTGACCTCTGTGAGCGTCTCGAACGGAATGTACGCGATGCTTTTGTCCTTGCACCACGCTTGGAGCGCCCCCTTGGCAAAAACAGTCCGTATCTTGGACGACACACACTGGTCGGATTGGCCGTCTCCGATGTAGACGGTCGAAGAAGATGCGCGCCCTGTGGGAAGCGCCAACGAACACTTGCACGTTCCCGCTCCACTCTCGCACTCCTGGGAGGCGAACGGGAAACTCAGTGATGGATGTCCATTTTCACCCCAGCGAAGATGATTGGAAAACACAGGAAGGTGCAAGAGACCATGCCGACGCAACACGGCTTCCACAACGAGGTCAAGGCCGTCACTTACGATCGTCAGCGGGACGCTCCGTTCAGCGCACTGTCGGCCCAGAGCGATAATGCCCTCATCAATGGGAAGCTCGGCTGCAAAGCTGACGAGCATGTCTCGCTCTGCCTGAATCAGAGCCACTTGGCGAGAGAGACATTCTTGGCTTGAAATCTCACCGGCGACCCATCGCTGTTCCCACTCACGCCAGGCCGGCAGGGCAAAGGCCTCAAGCACGGCGTCAGTGGCATCCACACAGGTGATTGTGCCGTCAAAATCACAAAAGACTTCCGTCACATCGATGGCTTCGCACGTAGAAAGATTCTGAATGTCCGTGTTCAACATGCACAAACTCCCTCTTCCCAATACAGCACACAGCTCTATTGTCGAGCACAACAGTCGCGCTTTAGCGTGAAACTGAACCGTTATCTCAGAGCCATGCGGAAGGTGGAGCGCGGGGAGCGGCTGATGTGGAAAAGTGGAAGCAGGGCGGCAAGGCGACTGTCAGCGCCACCGACCGAACACGATCGAACCGCCACACGTCGACGCGGTCGCGGAACTCGAACACGTCGGAGGGGGTGTCTTCGCTCCGGTTGGGATTGCCTTCAGTGGACGAACTGATTAAGACATCCAAATGATGCTGTGTGACATGCGTTCCGACCGGCCCGTTCCTAATAACGCTGCATGCCGCAGAATATTCCTGCGGAGCCATGAGCTCCTGAAGCAGGCACAGCGGATCGGCCAAGACCCATGTGGCCAGCCATACTAGAACAAGGCTGCGTATGAATACCGTTCGGTATTTTAACATTGCAAACTCAATCCGGGACTGGACGACCCTGGGAACCGTTTAATATGTAACATAAAGTCTGGTCCAACGCCATTGTGCTCGGGTTCTGCCCCACTTTTACGAATACCTAGTTAAGGCCATAATGGGCAGGAGGGCTGTCATGGGACAGAGACGGAAGTTTTCAGCGGAGTACAAGCGTGAGGCAGGGGCGATGCTTAATGCCCCCCGCGTGAGCGTTAGCCAGATCGCGGCGGAACTGGGGATTGGGGCGAGCGTGCGGGGACGGTGGAGGCGAGAATTACGCCAGAGGCCGGACTAGGCGTTTTCAGGCAACGGGCGCCCACGCGATGAGGAACTGGCCCACCTGTTAGCAGGAAATTATTCGGTGGGAAGGAGCGAGCTTGGTAAACAGGCTTAATTCTCTTCCACCGCTTCAAACTCATCTTCACTGAAAAGACTGATTGTTTCCTCAGAGTAATACGAGAAATGGGTCGAAAACTCATCCTATTTTTTGCGTTCCAGCCTGATGAACGGTGGACTGAGGAGAGTATTCACCTGCGAGGTCAGGAGAAAACACTGTGTGTACGAGGAAAATATCAGAAAAGACGCGGTCCTCCTGAACGTCTAAGCTATGGATATGAAAAAGGGGGTAATGAGGACCCACGTTACCATCCACGGTAGAAAAAACAGGCGGAGGGACGTGGGGTGAATCAGTTTGGACATACTATCGCATCGCACAACCACGAATTAGGTTCAGGCAAATACTACAGCACAACCGTTCAAACAGAAGTGGCCCCATTCGTTTGAACAGCCGGCCGAGCTTTGTAAGTGGCGTCTCTGCTGATGCTTACGCTGCCAGTTTACCCGTCGGCAGCATCACGGCATACGCCTCATCAGGTGTTTGCATACGCCCAGGCGAGTTCGATCTCATTGTATGAGTATTTTGCGTGAAGAGATTGGTTTTCCCAATCCTCTCGAAGCGCAACAGGTAGCGGGTCAGAGCCAAATTGTAATTTCCATGTAAT
>JANYBU010000425.1 GCA_025360665.1 Nitrospira sp. | reverse complement strand
CCCCTGCGTATAGTCGCGATTGACTTCGTTATGGACTTTGATGACCAACGGACAGGTGGCATCGATCACATGCAACCGACGCCGATTCGCTTCATCCCAGACCGACTTGGCAACCCCATGGGCACTGAAGATCACGACTGACCCTTCCGGCACTTCGCCCAACTCTTCCACAAACACGGCGCCCTTGTCGCGAAGCGAGTTCACGACATGCCGGCTATGGACGATTTCATGTCGGACGTAGATCGGCGCCCCATACTTCTTCAGCGAGAGATCGACGATATCGATCGCGCGATCGACTCCGGCGCAAAACCCGCGTGGATTAGCGAGATAGATCTTCATAACGGCCACCTCTCCTTCACACCGTATATGGCCACATTCGTGCCCATATACTCACAGATCACTGCCGTCCACCTTACGTCAGAGCAGCGGGCCCCGTCAACCCAATTGGCCCGCGCGTCTCTTCCCTACCTGTCTTGACACGATGCCTTCTCCCTCGTAGGCTCACGCCACCAGCCATGCCAAGCCCTGCAAGCAAGAAAATCCTCATCGTTGAAGATGAGCCCGACATTCTCCAACTGGTCAAACTGTATTTGGAGAAAGAAGGCTTTCGAACCCTATCGGCCAAGACCGGTACGGAAGGCCTCCAGCAAGTGAAACAGGAGAAGCCCGATTTGGTCGTCCTCGACTTGATGCTGCCCGAGATCGACGGCCTCGAAGTCTGTAAACGCCTGCGATCGGCTCCAGAGACCGCGATGCTCCCCATCATTATGTTGACCGCCAAAGCCGAAGAGTCGGACACCATCGTTGGTCTGGAGCTGGGAGCCGACGACTACGTTACCAAACCGTTCAGCCCCAAGACTCTGGTCGCCCGCATCAAGGCCCTCTTTCGACGGATTGAACGAAAACCGGATGGCAGCCCGGCCCATTATCGCTATGGCGACCTCGTCATGGATCTCGCGCGACACGAAGTCACCGTGAAGAAGATAGAAGTCCCCCTCACGGCGAAAGAATTCGGCCTGCTCGAGCATCTCCTGCGCAATCCCGGCAGAGTCCTGACACGAGACATCCTCCTCAATACCGTCTGGGGATACGATTACTACGGAACGACGCGGACGGTCGATGTCCACATCCGAAGACTCAAGCAGAAGCTCCCCTCGCTCAACGAGGCGATTATTTCGGTCAAATCCCTGGGTTATAAGCTCAAAGAATTGGATCGTTCGGCATGACCCTCTCCATCCGATGGAAGGTCACGATCGGGACCCTGCTGGTCCTCGTCTGCGGGCTTCTCATCGCCAGGACCCTGGCGATTCGCTCCCTTGAACAACAGGAAATCGTCCAATCGGGCCAGATACTGGAGGCGCGAACCAATCTCGTCGCGTACGGGCTGCAGCCGTTTCTGACGCAATCAGGGGCGCTGTCTTCCACCCCCCAATTACAGGCAGCCGTGCGAGACCTCAGCTCACGGGCCCTTGCACGCGTGACCGTCGTCGCTCCGGATGGACGGGTGTTGGCCGACAGCGCCGTCTCGGATAACAACCTTGCCTCGGTTGAGAACCACCGGGCGCGACCGGAAATTCAGCAAGCCGTTGCCACCGGGCGCGGAACGGATCTGCGCACGAGTCACACCACCGGTGAGCGCACGTTGTATCTGGCTGTCGGTCTGAGCGGTGCAAACCAGGCGACGCCCTCCGTCTTCTTGAGGCTGGGGTTGCCGATGACCACGTTTGATCGTGAAGTGGACATGTTGCACCGGAACTTGGCCCTCGCCTTCGGGATTGCATTCTTGATTGCCGTCACGCTGAGCGTGTGGCTCGCTCACAGCATCACGAAACCCCTGTCCGATATTGCGATCGTCGCGCGGCAGCTGGCGAATGGTGACCACACAGTCCGCATTCGGACCGGATCACGGGATGAAGTCGGCCTCTTAGCCGACACGCTCAACCACATGACGGACCAACTGAGAGCCAAGATCGATGAACTCTCCGAAGATCGGGCCCAGCTCTTGGCCATGTTGACCTCGATGGTCGAAGGCGTGATGGTTCTGGACCGTCGAGGACGCGTGCTGCAAGTCAATCCAGCGCTGGAACGGATGTTCGGCGTCACCAGGATGGAAGCACGGGGACACCCTTGCTCCGATGTCTTTCGGCATCCGCAGCTGGATACGTTAGTCTCAAGGGTCCTGGCGGAACGAATTGACCAAGAAGATGAAATTCTCCTGCACCCGAGTGGTCGCTGCCTCCATATCGAGGCCTCGGTCACTGAAGGCGATCGAGAGAACGACGCGTGCGCGGTGCTTGTCTTTCATGACATCACAGAATTACGACGCCTGGAACTTATCCGGAAAGATTTCGTCGCCAACGTGTCCCACGAGCTAAGGACCCCGCTCACGTCGATCAAGGGGTATATCGAAGCCTTGCTCGATGGAGCCAAAGACGATCCTGAGACCAGTACAAAATTCCTTGACATCATTCTCAAGCAAAGCGACCGGCTGAACCTGATTCTGGAAGACCTCCTCCAGCTGTCAAAGATCGAATCTGGGCAAGTCCTGTTCAAGCGAGAGCCGCTTCATATCCGGAGGGTCATTGAACGAACGCTGGCCATGATCAAGCCCTTAGCAGACAAGAAAGGGCATCGGCTCGTCTCCTTCGTAGAGGACGATCTGCCTGCTGTGCTCGGCGATGAAGACCGGCTGCTGCAAGTCCTGTCCAACTTGCTCGATAACGCCGTCAAATACACCCCCGGGAAAGGGACCATCACCGTGGCGGCCCACCCGGTATCGGACGATGCCGAGCAGCCCGCAATTGTCACGGCTGTGGAACTGAGCGTCACCGATACTGGCCTCGGAATTCCTGAAGGGGATCGCCCGCGCGTATTCGAACGATTTTATCGAGTCGATAAGGCCCGCTCGCGTGAATTAGGTGGAACAGGGCTCGGGCTGGCGATCGTCAGGCATATCGTCGAGGGTCTAGGCGGGCGGGTGTGGGTCGAAGCGAATGCCCCGACCGGCAGCCGTTTTGTCGTCCGGCTACCCATCCAACAGATCGGTCCGCCGGTTAGCTAAACCTGATCCCGATCAGATAATAGATGAGCGAGGCGAGAAGCGCGGCGCCAGGCAGTGTGAAAATCCAGGCGTACAGAATTCTCGTGGTGACGCCCCAGCGCACAGCCGAGAATCGCTTGATCGCGCCGACCCCCATGACCGACGTCGTGATGGTCTGAGTGGTGCTCACCGGCAGACCAATGTACGCCGTCACGAACAGCACCGCCGCGGCACCGGTCTCCGCAGCAAACCCATGCACCGGTTCCAGCTTGACGATGCCCATTCCCAGCGTACGGACGATCTGCCAGCCGCCCACAGCCGTTCCCAATCCCATCGCCACCGCGCAGGCGCCGATCACCCACCCCGGCACCTCACTCGAAGGAATCTGTCCTGCAGAGAGTAAGGCCAACGTAATGATCCCCATGGCCTTCTGGGCATCGTTGGCACCGTGACTGAACGCCATGAAACAGGCGGACACGAGCTGCAGCCGTTTGAACAGTTGAGTGGCCACGCTCCGGGTCACACGAAAACAGACCCAGCTGATCAACACCATCAACGAAAACCCGATGGCAAAGCCAAAGAACGGCGCAAGCACCATGGCTTCCATCACCGGTCGAAGCCCGGACCACTTCACCGTGGCCCATCCTCCATGGGTCACGGAAGCCCCGACCAGCGCGCCGATCAGGGCATGAGAGGAACTGGTCGGCAATCCCAACAACAGCGTGAAGAGATTCCAGAAAATCGCACCGGCCAACGCCGCCGCAACCATTTCTTGGG
>JANYBU010000380.1 GCA_025360665.1 Nitrospira sp. | reverse complement strand
GACGGCCTTGAGGAGCTTCGGTGGCCGCGTAATGACTTCGTCGATGAGGCCGTACCGCTTGGCTTCTTCTGCCGACAGGAAGTAGTCCCGTTCGGTGTCCTGGGCTATCTTCTCCAGAGGCTGGCCGGTATGTTTGGCCATGATCTCATTGAGTCGTTCGCGGATTTTCAAAATCTCTCTGGCATGGATGTCGATTTCAGTGGCTTGTCCCTGAAACCCGCCCATGGGCTGGTGAATCATGATCCTCGCATTCGGCAGGGCGAATCGCTTGCCTTTGGTTCCAGCGGTCAACAAAAAGGCCCCCATGCTGGCGGCCTGGCCGAGGCAGATGGTGTTGATCGGGGGTTTCACATACTGCATGGTGTCATAAATCCCCAATCCCGCCGTGACGCTTCCCCCGGGGGAGTTGACGTAAAGATTGATGTCTTTTTCAGGGTCTTCTGCTTCGAGGAACAAGAGCTGGGCAATAATCAGGTTGGCAAAGATGTCGTCGATTGGCGCACCGAGAAAGATAATCCGATCTTTCAAGAGCCGAGAATAAATGTCGTAGGCGCGTTCGCCTCGGTTAGTCGTTTCGATAACAATGGGAACTAGCATGCACGTCGTTCCTTTCCGCTTACAGCCTGTTGAAGCCGAAGTGCAAGGCCGGCCCTGCATCGCTCGGCACTATCCCTGAATCACCGCATTGCGGTAAACGAAATCCAAGGCTTTCCCCTCAAAAATTCGGGCGCGTAACTCATCAATGGACTCCTGTCCGCCGGCTTTGACCATCTTGACGAGATCGGCCGCAGGCATTTTGAGTTCCGCCGCCAGCCGTATGATTTCGGCGTTGAGATCGTCCTGCGTGACCGTCAGCCCTTCTTTCTCGGCGATCGCTTCTAACACGAGGCCAAGCTTCACGCGGCGTGCCGCTTCGTCCCGATGCTCCTGGCGAAGGCTTGTGAGATCCTCCGTGCCAGACGATTCCTGGGTGCCGCCCTTTTGCTTTTGCTGCTGCACGTGCTGGCGGATGATGGCCTCCAGCTCACGCTCCACCAGAGTTTCCGGGAGGTCGAAATGGTGGGTCTCCACGAGCCGTTTGATGATCGTATCCTTATACGTGTCTTCGATCTCTCGCTTCAGCGCCTGTTCCATCCCGCTCCGCAGTTTGTCTTTGATTTCCTGAAGCGAGGTGTAGGGGCCACAGTCTTTGGCAAATTCATCGTCCAAAGCCGGCAGCTTCTTTTCCTTAACGGATTTGATCGTCAGCGTGAACACGACCGTCTTGCCGGCAACGCGTGGGTCGGGATGGCTGGCTGGGTACGGTTGGGAAATTTCGAGCACGTCAGCCTCTTTCTTCCCCCCGACATGCGAATCAATTTCCAAGCCCAAGACGGACGCGTGTGATCCGACCTTGTGGAGTTGACCTTCCTTCTTCGTACCTTCCAGCGGTGCTCCATCGAGAGTGCCGTGCACATCCAGCACGATATAGTCCCCGTCCACGATGGTATGGCCTGCCGGTGCGGCTTCCAAGCGCGCCTGTTGATCGCGCAAGACCTCAAGTCCTCGGTCGAGCTGCTCGTCGGTGACGGTGCGCTTGTCGGGCTTGAGTGAGATCGGACTCGGCGCTTTATAGTCCCGCAACTCGATTTTCGGCTTGATCTCGACGGTCGCAGTAAATGTAAAGGGTTCGTCCTTCTTAATCTTGACCCGGTCCAGCGGAGGAATTTCGACGAGGACCGGCACAATCCCCGCTTCGCGGACGGCCTTGTCGTAAAAGTCCGGCACGAGGCTTCGGATTACGTCCTCTTCCACGGTTTTGGCATAGCGTTTTTCCAGCAAGGCCAATGGTGCTTTGCCAGGGCGAAATCCTGGGATCTTGACCTGGCGGTTCAGTTCGACGTAGGCGCAGGCAAGCCGCTGAGTGACCTCATCGGCCGGCACCTCAATCTTGAGGGCACGTTTCATCGGTCCTAGTTCAGTCACTTCCATTTTCATAGCTGGTGCGTACCCTTTTCTTTATACGAAGCCTTGCACGGGCCGCCAAGCCGTCGCCGGCTGCCCGGTCGTGGTCTGGTGCGAGAGGGGGGACTTGAACCCCCACGGTTACCCACGAGATCCTAAGTCTCGCGCGTCTGCCAGTTCCGCCACTCTCGCATGGTGGGGTATGC
>JANYBU010000115.1 GCA_025360665.1 Nitrospira sp. | reverse complement strand
GTTCCCAGGATAGCCTTGCCTGCCAGCACATACTCGATAGCCTGTTGTGCGCCGCGCTGGTCGAGGCCGCATTCCTGCCGCAACCACGTGATGGGTGATGGGTGATGCGTGATGGGTACAGAATCGGAGCTGATGGCTGATAGCCGGATTGGAGGAAGACAACCGCTCGGCAATCGCTTGCCGCAATGTTGCCACTTCAGCTGACAGTTCCGCCGTCCTCGACGGCGCCTCGCCGCGCCAGAAAGGAATGTTGGGTGGTGCTCCGTGGGCGTCTTCCACCCGCACTTTGCCCCTCTCTATGCCCTTGATGCGCCAGGAGGTATTGCCCAGCAACATGATGTCGCCCGCCAGACTTTCCACCGCAAAGTCTTCATCGACCGATCCCACGACCGTGCCTTCAGGCTCCGCGACTACGGCATAGTTCGCTGTGTCCGGGATGGCCCCGCCGCATGTGATCGCCGCCAGTCGCGCCCCTCGCCGGCCTTTGATACGGCGATTGATCCGATCGTGAAACAGATAGGCCAGACCACGCCCGCGATTGGTCGCAATCCCATCCGCCAACATCCGCACCACCTGATCGAACTCCGAACGCGCTAACGCCCGATAGGGATCGGCCCGTCGGCAGAGATCGAACAAATCGTCTTCCTGCCAGGTCTGTGTCGCCGCTGCAGCCACCAGTTGCTGCGCCAAAATATCGAGCGGGGCCGGCGGTATGGCAATGCGATCCAAGACTCCTGTCAGAATTGCCCGCATCAGCGCCGCACATTCGAGCAAGTCGTTCCTCGTCATGGCGAAGAGACGGCCCTTGGGAATGGCCTTGATCCAGTGGCCGGCCCGGCCAACCCGCTGCAGACAGGTGGCAATCGCGCGGGGCGAACCGATCTGACAGACGAGATCCACAGCGCCGATATCGATGCCGAGTTCCAGCGAGGCCGTGGCGACGACGACACGTGTCTTGCCGCTCTTGAGCCGTTCTTCCGCCGACAAGCGAATCTGGCGCGAGAGGCTGCCATGGTGCGCCGCGACGACGTCAGCGCCTAAATCTCGCAGTCGCTCTTCCAGGGAGTGTGACACTCGTTCGGCAAGACGCCTCGTATTGACGAAGACCAAGGTCGAGCGATGCTGGCGGACCAGCTCAGCGACGCGATCATAGACATCGGCCCAAATCGCGTTCGTGGCCACGGCGCTCAGTTCGTCCTTCGGCACTTCCACAGCCAGATCCATTTCACGCTTGTGCCCCACGTCGATGATCTGACAAGGGTTCGTGAGGCGTGAGGCGTCAGGCGTGAGGGGTGTGAACAAGGATGCCTGAGCCGGCTGTCGATTTCCTACTAGGAATCGAGCGACGGTTTCGATCGGCCGCTGTGTCGCGGAGAGCCCGATGCGTTGAGGTTTCGTGAGCGTCAGCGCCTCCAATCGCTCCAACGACAGAGCCAGGTGGGCACCTCGTTTATTCGGTTCCACGGCGTGGATTTCATCGACGATGACGGTCCGGACCGTCTGTAGGAGTCGGCGGCTCTTCTCTGCCGTCAATAAAATATAGAGCGACTCTGGCGTCGTGACGAGAATATGGGGTGGCCGCTTGAGCATTTGCTGGCGCTCCGTCATCGGCGTGTCGCCGGTGCGGACCAACACACGGAGTTCCGGCATCAAGAGCCCGGTAGACAAGGCTGCGTTCCCGATTTCAGCCAGTGGCTGTTGTAGGTTTTTCTGGATGTCGTTGCTAAGCGCTTTCAGCGGCGAGATGTAGAGCACCTGCGTATGGTCATCGAGTTCACGCGCGAGTGCTTGCTTGAAGAGGTGATCGATGCAGGAGAGAAAGGCGGCGAACGTCTTGCCGGAGCCAGTCGGCGCAGCAATCAGCACATCAGCCCCCGATTGAATGGCCGGCCAAGCCTGCACCTGAACATCGGTGGGCTGGCCAACTTGCGAGCGAAACCATTCGGCAATGAGAGGGTGGAATCGGGAGAGCGGCATGGTACGGGGATCGTACCATGCTGCCAGAGGAAGCTCTACCGGCTAGGGGAGCGCGCGGACGTAGATATCGGACGGGGCCACACCTCCTCCGAATAGATTGCTCGCCTGCGAGGTGAAGGCAACAGCCCCGCCGTTGCCGCTGATGGAGGGGGTATCGCTTGCAGCATTCCCTGGCACTGGGACCACGCTATTATCTTTCGAGCCATGACTCGTTGTCGGTCCGTTACGGTCATGCAGATAGATTTGTTGACCGCTCACGCCCGTCGCCAGATTGGTCGCGAGCGACGTACCGCCCGTCGCTGCTGATGGACGGCGCGCTGCTGTTTTGGTTTCCGGCATTGGGCGTCCCGCTGTTATCTTGTGAAATCAGACTATTGACGCCGTTCGCGCCCGTGTTCCGGTCGTGGACATACACTTGCTGGCCACTGATACCCGCCATGATGTTGGTTGCTGACGAGACATAGGCCACGAATTGCCCCGTGCTGTTGATCGTTGGAGCAGCGCTGGAACCATTACCAGCCGTGGTCGTCACAGTGTCTTTGGAAATGAGACTCGTCACGCCGTTCAAGCTGGCAAGGCGGTCATGAATGTAGATCTGCTGGTTCGCTCCGACACCGGCCACCAGATTCGTAGACAGCGAGGCAAACGCGATGAACTGGCCGTCGGAACTGATTGTGGGCGTGGCACTCACTCCATTCCCAGGCACCGGCGGCACGTTGTTATCTTTTGAAATGAGCGTCGTCTGGCCCGTTTGTCGATCATGCAGATAAATCTGCGTCCCACTCACGCCGGTCACCAAGTTCGTGGAGGTTGACACAAAGGCAACATACCGGCCGTCGGCGCTGATCGCAGGAGCGCTGCTGACCCCAGTACCGACCACGCCCACGCTGCTTTTCGAGATGACAGTGGTTTGGCCGGTCTGACGATCCCGCACATAGATCTGCTGGCCGCTGACACCCGTCACTAGATTCGTCGCCAACGACACAAAGGCGACGAGCTGTCCGTCACTGCTGATCGAGGCCTCGCTACTGATGCCATTGCCCGCATTCATTACCGTCGGATTACTGTCGCGAGAAACGAGACTGGTCTGATTGGTCTGCCAATCGTGCACATACACTTGCTGGCCAATCACTCCTGTGACCAGATTCGTCGCGGACGACACAAAGGCGATCAATGCGCCGGTGTTACTCGCCGATGGAGAAGTACTTCCTCCGTTACCTGCCGCACCATTGCTGTCGACGGAGATACGATCTGTTCGTGGATGAATGGCAAACAGCACTGAACCGGTTGCGGTCTGACCTGTGCTATCCATCACAGTGAATGTCGCAGTGAAATTCCCTGCTGCAGTCGGGGTGCCGCTTACAACACCCGTGGCTGGATCGAGAAGCAAGTTGGTGGGTGAGCCGGTCGGCAAGGCCCCGCCAAACAGCGTCCAGGTGAATGGAGCCGTTCCTCCTGCGGCCGCAAGGGTCGAAGTATAGGCATTTCCGACCACACCGAAGTCGGCTGCGGTCGTCGACACCGCAAAGGCTGGGGTATTGCCCCCTCCCCCGCCGTTCCCACCGCCTGAACAGCTTAAGAGTCCGAACCCAAGGGCCATGATCAACAGCACAGACGCAATGGATTTCATATGGGGCATTCTCCTACGAATCTCTCTTTGGCGCAACAGTTGTGCCATCTTACGTAACTGTGAAAAGATGGGACAGCCTTACGGATGGGGGGTATTGAGTGCGACGACAAGCGACATCACCACTCGTTGTGTTGGGATCTGGCTACACTGGACGTCTGTTGTACAAAACGGGAACTGTGGAGGGGTGGACTGTCCATGCCACCAGCAGAAATCCCCTAAACAATCTCGCTGGCATTCCTTCGGAACAGCGCCTGCAGTTCGATCTTGAGCAGCCCTCGACCTGGGTGAACGTTCCTGTGGGCGTCGATCTTATCTGGTGTTTTCCTGCCGCTCCGTTCGAACAGGTACAGGCCTTCGCACGCACGCTCGACGCATCACCTCGACGCATTGTCGTCTTAGGGAGCACGTCAGCTTACGATGCACCGAGTCAATCGACCGAATATCCTCCGCCCTGGATTGACGAATCAGCCCCCATTGATCTGACCAAGCCACGTGTGCAGGGGGAAGAGTATTTACGAAGCGAACTCGGCGCCATCGTGCTGCGCGTGGCAGGAATCTACGGGCCTGGGCGAAACCTGCTGGATTGGATCAGGCAAGGCCGCGTCGGACCTTCACGGAAGTATGTGAATCTGATTCATGTAGAAGACCTGGCTGCCATTTGTCTGGCGGCGGTCGAGAAGGGGACACCTGGCGAAGTCTACAACGTCAGCGATGGCCTACCACACACCTGGAACGAGATCTGCGGCACTGCGCAGCAGCGATGGGGGGTGACAGCGGCAGCAGTAAAAGAAGTGCCCTCACCGGGAAAACGAATCAGCAACGCCAAGCTTTGCTCTGAATTGGATTATCGGTTTCGACATTCCGATTTATATGGAGCACTCGATCTCATTGAGTCAACACGTTCACAATCGTAAGCAGGCTTGTCAAAACGGTCATCCAGCAAGGCAGGAGGCGAGTCAAAACCGGAGGCGTACCCTCAGGGGTACGTTGAGGATTTTGGCGAGCCGAGAACGACGCTGGGGGCCGTTTTCGCAAGCCTGTCAAAGGCGGAGGAGAGCCATCACGGCAAGACACACCAGCAGATTATTGATGGCGTGGGCCAGGATACCAGGCAACAGACTTCCGGTTTTTTCATACATCCAAGCCCAGAGGACACCACTCCACAGGACACTGATGAAGCCGACCAATCCATAGCCATGGGCGATGGCGAAGATGCTCGCGCTGATCAGCGCGGCGGGCAGGAAGCGGAACTTTCGGCGCAGGATGGCGAACAGGAGCCCGCGAAACGCGAGTTCCTCAAACACAGGCGCAAAGATCACGTATTCGACTAAACTCATGGCCGTTTGGGAGGGCGAGGCCCAGACCAGATCTGCGTCGAACCATTCGGCCCAGTGACTCGCCAGATGGAACGGCTCCGACAGCCGATCCATCACCCACTCGCCCCACAAACCCGCTGCCACCACCGCCAATACCGCAGCCATCAGAGGACCGACACGGGCCCATCCAATTTTCAACCCAAATCCTTCATCGAATGTCATGCCGGACGGCTGGAAGAGATGACGATAGGCCAAGAGGAGTAACGGCACATTCGTCATCGGAATGGCCAACGCCCGGAGCGAGGAATTCTCGGGCGGCGCATAGATCAATAATAGCGCCGTGAGCATCGCACCGATCGCACCCCCGCGGAGCAACACCGCCGTCCCGATACCGCCCGGCCAAGGCGGCGGCACACCCGGTTCATGAAGCCGGACGAAACTGGAAGGCTCATTCCTCCTGAACCAGAGCAGCAGGCACACCACGGTGCCGACGGCCATTGCTCCGAGTTCAACGAGCGTCAAGCGATGCGACCAGACAAACTGGCGGTCGACGCGCACCGCGGCCTGCGCCTCAATACTGGCCACGAGCGCGGCATCGTTGGCACGGTGTGCCAGGCGTTCAGCCAGGCGATCGTAAAACCAGCCGGCAGGCAACGCCTCTGCCAGCTCTGCTTGCCACAAGACGTACCGGTCCGCGTCATGAACCGGTCCTTCGCCATAGGCGGCCATCACCAGATCGGCGAACTGAGGAAGCGGGTCTTCTGCCCCGGCCCACTCATGCGCGGAGAGAAGCGCCTGCGAGACATGACCGGCCTCGGCTTGGAGAATCGCCAACTGAAGGGGGACCAACGGGTCTTCAGAAATCCCCGCCAGTTCTTGATACCATTCAATCTCGTGCGCCCGTTCGGCCTCGCTGTCGCCAGAGGCCCAGGCAAAGAGCTGCTGTTCCCACTGGGGCGCACGCTTGAGTCCCTCCTGCACATCCCTGGTCCGACTGACCATCAGACTGAGCGCTCGCTCGGGCGACTCGACCCGCTCCAGCTTGGATGATGATGCCGACAGCCATACAACCGACGCCAGAGCCACGATGAGGAAGAGTGCAGACAACAGCGTGACCCTGGGCGAGAACTGCCCAGAGTAGATCCCGATCGTCGGCGGCACGTCTGTGGCTCGCCACCAGGACTTGGACTGCGGCGGCTCGTTGAGAGAAACAGCGGCTGATTCAATCATCGTTCGAACTATAACATGCTGTTTTTCTCTCTCGAAACCCCTCGGAGTGGCTATGCGACGAAGGAGACCATCCAGAATACCCATGGCCGAACGCGACTGCACTCCGCTATACTAAGGAGCTTTCTTAAAGGGCTCGGTCTATCTGGTCGGGTTAGTTGATTACAACCAAACAAACCAGACAGATTAAATAGATCAAATGAACTAGATTCGGAGTGATATGCCATTTCAGAACTTTATTCCCCCACGCCGACTGCTCCTTGGCCCAGGGCCGAGCATGGTACACCAGCGGGTCCTACGCGCGCTCTCAACCCCCCTAGTCGGCCACCTGGACCCGGCCTTTCTTGGGGTCATGGACGATATCCAATCCCTGTTGCGCGTCGTCTTTCAGACCAAGAACCGCTTCACCATCGCGGTTTCTGGCACCGGCTCAGCCGGTATGGAGGCGTCGATCGTGAATATCGTTGAGCCGGGCGATGCGGTGATCGTCGGGGTCAATGGCATGTTTGGCACGAGATGGGCCACCATCGTCGAACGCTGCGGCGGTAAAGCGATTCGTGTGGAAGCCCCATGGGGACAGATCATAGAACCGGAGGCCATTGAACTGGCATTGCGCCGATCCGGCCCGGTGAAAGCCGTGGCCATTGTGCATGCCGAGACCTCGACCGGCGTCTGGCAGCCGCTTGAGCCGATCGCCAGCCTCTGTCGCGACCATGACACGCTCTTCCTCGTCGATGCCGTGACTTCGCTGGGAGGCGCACCGGTCGAGATCGATCGTTGGGGCATCGATGTCTGCTATAGCGGCACGCAGAAATGTCTGAGCTGTCCGCCTGGTTTGTCTCCCCTCACCCTCAGCGACCGTGCGTTGGCCGCCATCAAAGCCCGGCGCATCCCATGCCAGAGTTGGTACTTGGATATGGCCTTGATCGCGGACTACTGGTCCGATGGTACCAGAGCCTATCACCACACGGCGCCGATCTCGATGCTCTATGCCCTACGGGAAGCGTTGCGACTCGTCGAAGAAGAGGGATTGCCGGCCCGTTTCGTTCGCCATCAGCTCAATGGCGAGGCCTTGGTCGCGGGCTTGACCCAGCTCGGGCTTCTTCCCCTTCCCCCGACGGGACATCGACTCCCGATGTTGACCTGTGTCACGGTTCCCTCTCATCTTCCTGAAGCAGAGATACGGGCGAACTTGCTCTCGACCTATGGCATTGAAATCGGCGGCGGGCTCGGCCCACTCAAGGGAAAGGTCTGGCGCATCGGCTTGATGGGTGAATCATCCACCGAGGCTCATGTCTTGACCCTACTCAATGCGCTGGAAGGGCTTTTTATCCGCGGCGGCTGGCTTTCCACTCCCGGGATCGGACTCCAAGCTGCCGCACGGGTCTATAGCCGCATGGCGTCCTGACAGCAGAGGACATCGATACACCATGATGAAGTCCGTGGCCATTCGCTTAGTGCGCGTCATCGACGGGACCGGTCGGACGATCGAACGGGCCACGGTGGTCATTCGCGGCACCACGATTGCCGCCGTTGGATCGGATCGAGAGCTCTCTCTCCCACGTGGAACGACCAAGATCGATGGCCGGGGACTGACGCTATTACCAGGCTTGATCGACTGTCACGTGCATCTCTGCCTCGGTGCTGAACCGGATGTCGTTGACGCGATCGCCAACGAGACGCCCTCGCTGACATTGCTCAAATCGAGCCGGTCTGCGCGACAGACCTTGGAGGCAGGTGTTACCACTGTGCGCGACGTGGGATCGCGAGACCATTCCATCTTTACGTTGAAGCAGGCCATCGACACGGGTCTCATGCCCGGGCCTCGTATTATCGGGGCAGGCCTGGCGATTTGCATGATCGGCGGCCACGCCAGATTTATCGGTCAGGAAGTGGAAGGGGCCGAGCAAGTCCGTTCCGTCGTGCGCGCGCAAATCGCCGCCGGGGCCGACGTCATTAAAGTCATTGCGTCAGGCGGCGTCCTCACGCCCGGCACCTCACCGGATCAGGCGCAAATGACCGTGGAAGAACTTCAGGCCGCTGTGGAAGAAGCGCAACGAGCTGGGCGGAAAGTCGCCGCCCATGCCCATGGATCGTCGGGGATGAAGAATGCCATCCGTGCCGGAGTGCATTCGATCGAGCATGCCACGCTCATGGACGAAGAAGCCGCGACCATGATGAAACAGCAGGGTGTCTTTATGGTGCCGACACTCTCCGCGCTGGCCACCACTGCCGCCTGCCGACTCGGGTGCGGCATTCCCGAAAGCGCCTTGGACAAAGCCAAATCCATGACGAAGCGCCATCAAGTGAGCTTCAAGAACGCCCTGCGGGACGGAATCCAGATTGCGATGGGTACGGATGCGGGGACGCCCTTTAACTTTCACGGCGAGAACGCCCAGGAACTCGAGCGGATGGTCGCCTTTGGGATGAGCCCGATGAAGGCGATTCTCGCCTCGACCTCCGCTGCCGCACGCTTGATCGGGATTCAGGACCAGGTGGGAACCATCGAGAAAGGGAAACTGGCGGACCTCTTATTGTTCAAGGGAAATCCGCTTCGTCGCATTGACCTATTACGCGACCGCAGCAGGATTATTGGCGTCATGCAGGCAGGCAAGTTTGTCGCAGGGCCTCTCTCGAAGACGTGAGACGTAAGGGGTTAGGGGTAATAAGTGGAGCCGACAGAATTGGCTCTGTAAAACTCGTCTCTCGTCGCCTAACGCCTCACCCCTTACCGTCTTTCATAGAACAACTCCAGTGCGGCTGCGAAGCCCTTCATTCGTCCCTTGCGGAACACTTCATCAAGCCTTCCACGTAGCGATCTGACGCCTCCCTCATCGCCTCGTTTGACCAGGCCTTGCGAGAGCAGCATCTCTGTCGCCACTTCGAGGAGCCGCTGTGTGCGCCCCTCCATCTCAGCCGTGACGAACTCCTCCATGACCTCCGATGCCCGCTCTCGAATCATCTCCTCCTTGAACGTGTCATACCCTTGATCCGCCACGGTTCGCTCACGAATCACGGCGAGTTCGGCTTTGATCCGCTTCACGTCTTTCATCAAGACCGCGAACACTTCCTTTCGCCCTTCATCGAAGAGCTTCTGCTCCATCTCGTCGAGGATGACGGCTGGGTCAGCCGCTTCATCCCGTGCCGTTTCATCCCCCCAATTGAGTCGGTCATAGCTCCGACGCTTCTCCGGATCGCCGACGACTTCGTAGGCCGCATTGATCTCACGGATCTTGGGTTCGGCGTGAGCGCTATTGGGGTTGCGATCAGGATGGTGCTGAAAGACCAGCTTCCGGTAGGCCTTCTTGATCGCATCGTCGGACGCGTCACGCGAGACGCCCAGCACCCGGTAAAAGTCGATTCGTGCCATGGCGGCGACTATACCATGCACCTTTCAGCACCGCACCTTGACAGCCAAGCGCAAGCTCCGTAGCCTGGCGCGATCCCAGAGGCATGAGGCACGCGGCGAGCGAGAGGGGTCCGGTTTGTCTGGTTATCTTGTTTGTCTAGTTTCTCTCGTTTTTTCGTTCTTCGAACCAAACAAACCAGACAAACCAAATGAACAAGACAGACGCGCTTGAGAGGCTGATGTGGCGGTAACAAAATCATGGTGGCACGGCATCTCACGGTACCAGTGGCTGGTTCTGTTTATCGCATGGCTTGGTTGGGTATTCGATGCGATGGACGCGACGATCTACGCAATCGTCCTCCACCCGGCGCTGCATGATTTACTCCAGTCCCCCGGCGGAACCGTCTCTTCTGAGCAGATCGGCTGGTACGGGGGGATCATCTTCTCCATTTTTCTCATCGGCTGGGCCATCGGCGGGATTTTCTTCGGCGTGGTGGCGGACCATCTTGGTCGCACCAAGACCCTCATCATCACGATCCTGATCTATGCGATCTTCACCGGACTCGCCGCGCTGTCGCAGGACTGGTGGCATTTGGCTATCTATCGCTTTCTCACGGCCCTGGGAATCGGAGGGGAATGGGCGGCCGGCGCGGCGCTCGTTGCTGAGTCCTGGCCGGAAGAGAAACGAGCGAAGGCTGCCGGCATATTGCAATCGGCCTGGGCAGTCGGGTTCTTCCTCGCAGCCTCGTTCAATCTACTGTTGGCGGGCTATGGCTGGCGGGTGATGTTTGTGATCGGCGTACTCCCGGCCTTTGTGTCATTGCTGGTCCGTTGGCATGTGAAGGAGCCGGACCGTTGGGCCAAGGCCCACGACCGGGACATGACGATCAGTCCCACACATATGACCGACATCTTTCATCCCCCCTTAAGACGGTCAACCATCGTAGGATCCGCGCTGGCGTTCGTCGCTGTCTTTGGTTTGTGGGGGTCGACAAACTGGGCGCCCACGCTCATCCGCGAGTTACCAGATCTCAAGGGCTCCGATGCTGCAACCCTGACGGCCTCTGTGAGCTACGCCATCATGGCCCTTAACGGGGGAGCCATCTTCGGCTATTTGGGATTTGGATCGCTGGCGGATCGATTTGGACGGCGTGCAGTGTTTGCCTTTATGTGCCTCGGCAGCTTCGTGATGCTGCCGATCACATATCTCCTGCCAACGACCTATGCCGGCGTCTTGATGTTGTTGCCGCTGCTGGGATTTTTCAACAACGGCATCTTCAGCGGATTTCCGATCTATCTCCCC
This sequence comes from Nitrospira sp., assembly GCA_025360665.1. Classification (GTDB taxonomy): domain Bacteria; phylum Nitrospirota; class Nitrospiria; order Nitrospirales; family Nitrospiraceae; genus Palsa-1315. The sequence goes on along the minus strand of JANYBU010000115.1, from coordinate 5,759 downwards.
GAACTCTACCCCACCAGGCTGCGCGCCACCGGCGCCGGCTTCTGTTTCAATGCCGGGCGTGTGCTGGCATCTGCCTCACCGTTTCTCACCGGCTGGCTGGTGACGGAACTCGGCACCTTTGGGCGGGCCGCAAGCACGGTGGCATTGATCTATCTAGTGGGATTGGTGGTCCTGATCTTTGCACCGGAGACTAATGGCAAACCCCTGCCGGAATAACTGCTTCCCAAGCAAGCGTCAAACACACCACCCCTTGACATCCCACCAAAGCGGCTTATGTTGATGTTATGACTAACACACCACCACCCAAAGCCCTGACCCACGACGAGAAGAAAGCGGCCGACGCGGCCTTCGCAGGCCGCCCCTTCAATGAGGCCTGGTCTGCTGCAGCCCGAGCGGTGTATGACGGTATTGTGAAGGCCTTGCCTCACACAGACATCGCGATTCCCACTCCTTCCACGGTCGAAGAACCGGCGGAGGCCTCTTCCGCGCAGAGCGAGCCTTTCCAGCCTCAAGAGTCTCTTGCTCTAGAACATGCCGGTGGGCAAGAGTTGGTGGAGGGGACTGTGATGCCTGCAGCCATTCGCGACCGAGAAGCGGCGATTCAGGCCGGGATCTTGATCGACGTGACGCCGACCGCCCTGCAACTCGGGATCACGTTCTCTGTCACGATCACCCGACCGCTTTGGGAAGTGGGAATTGTCACGAACCAATCACTTCCCGAAGAAGATCAAACCAGCCGGTTGCGCGACATTCTGATGGCCTTTCGTCTGCGCCTAGCCAGTCTGACGACAGTGTCGCCGCTGCTCGACTTTCCGGTTCTGCTGGCCTTGCCTCCGAGCAAGGTGCCTCAGCCGGTGCCCTTGTTTGCCCTCATTCAACCGGACCCCACGCACCAGGCGAACGTGACGCTCTTGCTGCCGAACGAAGTGTCGCTATCCATTACCTCGCTGAATTAGCAGGCAGCGCTCCCGACACCGGTGAAGCGTATCTCGTGAAGCGTCGTTCGTTTCCGGATTCATTCGAACGTCTCACGTTTCACTTTTCACGAACGACAAGTACGGCCTTTTTGAGTAGCCTGTGGGCTAGAGCGCGTTCGTCCGCCTCGGTTGTAATCATTCCATCAATGCGCGCGTCCAATAATTTCCCCAAGATAGTCTTGTACTGCGGCCCAGGCTGCAGCCCCATGGCCTGAAGATCCCGCCCCGTCAGTGCCGTCTTGACCGCCTTGTTCTTCACATACGCCACAAGGTGCCGTTTCAGCAGGCTCAATCGCACCCCGCGCTTCATATCTACCTGTTTTGCGAGAAGCAGCACGAGCGCCTCGTCCGAGAGATCAGCCAAAAGGCGATACACCTGCGATGGCCGTACTGTTCCTTTATTGGTGAGTCTCTTCAGCGCGCGATCGACCCGACTTCCTCCGGCACTCATATTTTCGGCCTGCACGCGTGAAAGTGCTAACCGCCGGATCATCGCAGCCACCACGTCCGGACTGGACTCGCTCGACAACGCCATGAGATAGACGATCGGCCTGTCGATCACAGAATCCTGGAATCGACGCGCCCACCAGGCGAGCGCCTTGGGAGCGGCAGTGACCACTCGCTTTACGGTCTTCGTGTAGCACAGACGGCGATGGAGGAACCGGAGCAACTTTAACTGCGCCAGCCGCGCGATCGCGCGCACCGGATCGTGCTCGGCGAACAGCAACAGGATTTCGTTCTGCAATCGAGGACCGGAGAGTTGTTGGATCAAATTTGTGGAGGCCGCTTGCGCGAGGAGGCGCAATGTGGTGCGCTCAAGGCGGAAACCGAACCGTTGTTCGAACCGGATCGCTCTGAAGATGCGAGTGGGATCGTCTTGGAAACTGCCCGCATGCAGCACGCGGATCGTGCGCGCACGAAGATCGCGCTGCCCTCCGTACGCGTCAAGCAACCGACCAAACTGCCCAGGATTGAGTTGCATCGCCATCGCATTGATAGTGAAGTCCCGCCGGTAGAGATCCTCTTCGATCGACGCCGGCTGCACTGTCGGCAGAACAGCGGGTTGCGCATAGGACTCTCGCCTGGTCGTGGCGATATCCATCTTGAGCCCGTCTGGGAACGTGAGCCGCGCCGTTGCAAACCGTTCAAACACTGCCAGCCCCGCCCCATACCGGTCGGCCACCTGCCGCGCGAAGGCGATCCCATTCCCTTCTACTGTGAGATCGAGGTCCCAGTTCTCCCGCTTCAGCAAGAGATCGCGGACGACTCCGCCAACAAGATAGACAGACACGTATCGCTCGTCTGCGAGTCGGCCGATTTGTCTCAACAGATGCAGCTGCCGCACAGGCAATCTGTTCAGCAGAACGGTCTGCCTTACCGGGTTCTTCATTGCGCACATTGTAGCAATCTCTCTACAGCCAAGACAGCCATGTGGACGGAAAATCGTCCCTTACTTATTTCCGCGTTTACGAAACCACTGTAGACCCGTCTCATTTCTTAGTAGTCCACCACCCAGGTCCCCGCCGACCCAAATCACGTGTTTCTTGGTTCTTGGGACGCGTCGCTGAGGGAGGTCAAGAACGCCGGCGATGGAACGACCGTGGCACCCATCTTACATGGAGGTCCTATCATAAAAATTTCACGCAGCATCGCGATTTCAGTCAGCAGCGTTCTATCCATCGGCATGATGACCCTATCGACTGGCTCAGCCTTCGCCCGGAGCGGAGAAGTCCGCCTCAGCGCCAAGATGGTGTCCGGCGCGGCATCGGGCAAGGCAGACTATCGGGAGCGTGGAAACCGTCGGCGCTTCAATGTGGAAGCCGAGGATCTTCCGAACGCGACTCCTTCATCCCAGACCGTCTTCGTGAACGGCTCCCCAGTCGGGAACATGATCCTCGCGGCTTGTCCGGTTCCGGCCACGCAGCTTCTCTGCGGTGAACTGGAGCTGAACACGCAGGATGGGCAATCGGTCCTCGTGATTGCGCGGGGCCAGATCGTGAACATCGGTGCGAATCCAGCCGTGCTTGCTGGTACGTTCTGATAATTCTCTCCTCTGCAACACAGAGCCAGCCACCCTCCCGTGGCTGGCTCTGTGTTCGTGAGCGCGCGTACGGTGTGTTTACCTTTTCCTCACCCCGCCGTCTTACTGAGTGACAGGTTGATTGGAGCGGGCCACCAGATGAGAGAGCCGGATCGACACCGTCCAAGCACAACCGCTACTTACACTCATCACCGCTCTCTCACACATAAGGAGGATGTAGTATGAAGAACAGTTTCTTGAAAGCCGGAATGATTGCCAGCTTGGTCATGGCCGTGGCAGCCCAAGCCGTCCTGCCGAATGTGGTACTCGCGCAGGCGGATATCCGTCAGGCAGATCGGCAGGCGGATCATCGCGCCGACCGTGGTGGGCGCGGCCGGTAAGCGAATCGGGCTAGAAATGAGAAGAGGGGCTCACGACTCGGGTCGTGAGCCCCTCTTCTTTCGCTTCAAACGAACAAGATGCTACTGGTGCCGCTTGCCCTGGGCGTCATGCTTCTCGCGGGCAATATGGCGCGAGGCACGATCCTGTGTATGGTGGATTCTGGCCTTTTCTCTCTTGGTGACCACACCGTCGGATTTAGCCTTGTCTTCCATCTTGTTGATATGTCCCTGTTGCTTATTCAGCCGAGTCGCTTCTCGCTCATTCAACTGACCACTGGCAATCCCCTGATCAATCCGTTTTTCCTGATTCGCCTGCCGCTGGTCGATCACCGGCGTTTTGGCCTCCGCATAGGCCATTCCGGTCATCAGCAACGTCATTGCACTGACTGCTAAGAGCATCCTCTTCATCGTGACCTCCATGGAGTGTGTATGTAATGTCCCCTTGCATCGAGTAACGCGTCATCTCATCATCGGTTGACTCAGTGGCATCACCGGGTGACCACAAGAGAACCGGTCTGGCTCACAGGCCTTATGGACGACATCCGTACTGTACTGGGTTTTTGAGAAAATGGAAGAAAAGAGGAAAACGTCGGAATTAGTGGTCGCGTCCGCCATGGCTGCCACCAGGGTGTGCGCCGTGCCGGCACGAGACGGGCGGGGCCTTTCGCGGCATTGCGGGCGTGCTCGTGGCTCACCATGCTGAAAGCCCGCCCCATTACCGTGGCCATCGTCCGTAACGACCGGCCGTGGACCAGTCCCAGGCTAGGGTCTCACGTTCTTCAATACGCATGTGCCTATCGCATTGCTTTGGCATGGCAACATCTGAGCCGATCAGGGTCTGAAGTGTTGCACTTGGAGTTAGAACTCAAGGAGCTTTACCTCGCCTGCGGATGATGCCTTCAGCGGTTATTTCCGATACATCACCGTGACGCGGGCGAGAAAGTCGATGAGTTCGGCGGTATGTCGTTGAATCGCGACTCGGTCTGCTCGTGCCGCCGCTTGCTCCAAGGCGGCTCCCACCATACTGATGGCGTCGAACCCGTACCCTCCTCCGTCCCCCTTCATGCGATGACCGATGAGATGAATCTGTGCCAGGTTATTTTGTTGCAACGCGGTTTCGAGTGTCTGCGCATCACGTCGACGATTCTCTAAAAACCCTGGCACGATCTCTTCGAGGTCCTGGTCGAGATGCACGGTGATGGCGCTCTTGGCGTTTTTGTTCGGTACCATAGTTATGCGGTACACCGTCCCGTACAAGCCTGGAGGACTTCCAGGAGGGTGTGCTTCTTGATGGGTTTGGTCATATGGGCATTGCAGCCGGCTTCGAGAATCTTGACCCCGTCTTCTTTCAGCGCCAGAGCGGTCAAGGCAATCACCTGCGTGGGGGGGAGGTCATGCTCCTGCTCCCAGGCTCGGATCGCTTGTGTGGCCTCATAGCCGTCCATCACCGGCATCTGCATGTCCATTAGAATGAGGTCGTAGTAGCCCTTCTTGAATAGCTCCAACCCGATGCCTCCGTGATCCGCGATATCGAGGCGATAGGGAGTCTGCTTCAAATAAGAACGAATCAGCACCTGATTGTCAGGGGAATCTTCTACCAATAAGATGCGAAGTGCCCTGACTTCGGTAGGAGGTGTGGGAGCCACTGGTACTGAACCAGTCGTGTGTTGACCGCCCTTAGAACGGTCGAGGGCGATGCTGATGGTCTGGAGCAGATCCGACCTCCTGATGGGTTTGATCAAATAGCCGCCCAGCCCCGTGTCGTAGGTGCGGGCGATATCGTCGGCCCAATGGTGAGAGGCCAGCATCACAATCGTTAGGTCCTGGGGAGGGCTGGCCCGTCTGATCTCTTCGGCGACCTGGAACCCATCCATCTCTGGCATGCGGCAGTCGAGGAGCAAGAGCTGGTAGGGTCGTGCCGAAGTAGCGGCTCGCAGCCATTCAGCGATGGCCTCGCGACCGGATGCCGTATCCGTCACCTCTGCTCCCAAGGCGGCCAAGGTTTCACGAAGGATCAGGCGGTTGATGGCATGGTCATCAGCTACGAGGGTTCTGACCCCTTGAAGATTGACCGGGACGATGTTGTGTGTGGAAGTCGGGCTGGATTGCACCGCTAGCCGCACGCAACAATGAAACGTGCTGCCCTCTCCGAGGGTACTCTCCACCCAAATTCGTCCCTTCATGAGTTCTGCTAGTTGCTTTGAAATGGTCAGGCCCAAGCCGGTGCCCCCATACTTGCGTGTCATTGAGGCGTGGGCTTGTGTGAAGCTTTCGAAAATGGTAGCAAGTTTGTCGGACGGAATGCCGATCCCGGTATCGCTGATAGAAAATCGAATGGCTCCAGGCGTGGGGAGTTCCGGA
>JANYBU010000352.1 GCA_025360665.1 Nitrospira sp. | reverse complement strand
GCCCCAATTCTAAGGTCGTACGACCAATCACTTCCTCTCGCGCGTACCCGGTCAGCCGGCTAAACCCCTCATTCACATCACAAAACCGGCCTTCCGCCAGTGTACTGATCCCGACAGCGGAGGGAGTCCAGTTGAAGAGGGCTTGAAAGTGTTGTTGCGACTGGGTCAGGTCCTCGATGAGCCGGTGTTGCTCTTGCTCCGCCCGCTTCCGTTCGGTGACATCGCGCAGAATTACAGTCAATAGGTTCTTGTCGTCGACCCAGACTTGAGAGATGGAGGCCTCGACGGGAAATTCCTCTCCATTGGCCCGCAGGCCGAACAACCCGCCGGGCTGTACCATCGAACGGGAAGTCGCTTGTGTCAGGGCGAAGTCGCTCATATGACCGTGGTGCGCCTGTCTGAACCGTTTAGGGATGAACCGGTCGAATGGTTGTCCGATCGCGTCGGCGCCTTGGCAGAGAAACATGGACTCTGCAGCTCGGTTGAAGACCACCACGCGCTCCCCCTCATCCACGGTGATGATGGCATCCATCGCCGATGCGATAATCGCCTCAAGCTGCGCCTGATGGGCCGCCAGCTCCTGCTCGGCCCGTTTGCGATCGCTGATGTCCAGAAGCGACGTCCGCCAACGGGTGATGTGCCCCGGCTCATCGTGAACCGCGAGGCTCTCGAGGTAGACCCAAGAAGAGGCGCCGGCATTTTTCCGGAGATGCACCTCACAGGATTGTCGCGTGCCTGTCTTCAAGACATCCTGACAATGCCGGTGAAACGTACTCTCATCCTCTGCTGCAATGAAGCGCGCGAGTGGTTGTCCGATCAGCTCTCTCCGATTGATGCCGAGCAATGTCCCGGCCCTCAGATTGGCCTCCACCATCTTGCCGTGGGTATCCAGCGTAAGATGGCCGGCCGGGGAAAAATCGTAGAGATCCACATAGCGGTCACGAGCCGCTTCGAGCTCCAGCTGGGTCCGACGGAGCTCGTCGTTCTGCATCTCCAACTCGATCTGATGGACCTGCAGCTCGTGCACGAGCTGTTGCACATCCTTGACCGGCATGGCCGCCACGTCACGGTTCGTGGCGCGCAGTGCCTCTTCCACCTGCCGGCGAAGCCCGGTCAATTTCGTGGATCCGTCTGGTTTCTTGGCCATCACAGCGCCCTTCTCAAGAGAGGGTGAGGCTCAGGTTAAGAGTTTCGCGTCTTCCATGCAGTTTTTCTTTGGAAGGTCAAGCACCACCCGGGTGCCTTGTGCAGGCCTCGACTGCACCGCCAATGTCCCGCCGAGTCTGTGGGCGCGCACCGCCATGCTGATCAACCCCTGGCCGCCTCCCGTCGCGCCTTTCCGGCGAAGGCCCGTCCCGTTGTCCTGCACGGTGAGACGGATCGTGTCGGTCAATCGACGAAGCGAGACCTGAACCAGTGTCGCCTTGGCATGACGGAGACTGTTACTCAGCGCCTCCTTGGCTAGTTTGAGTAGCTCCAGACTCTGCGCCTGCGACAGTCCGACCGCAACGGCATCGTCGACGGACACACGAACCTGCCGAGCATGGAGCCGGGCCAGAGTTCCGGCCATGGCGCGAAGCGACGTCGGCAGATCAAGAGCCGGCAGAGCGGTGTTCGGCACCGCCCCTGACTCAAGTGCCTCAATGAAGGTTCGCACCTCTCGCATCACGGAGTTCAGCTCACCGATGCTCCGGGTCAGAAGAGCCTCGGCCTTGTCCGGTGCCTCCGAGAGATCCAGCTTGCCTGCTTCAAGGCTCAGGCCGATGGCGTAGAGGGACTGGAGAATCCCGTCATGGAGATCGTGGCCGATCTGTTCACGCGCCTCCAGATGCCGTTGTCGCTCAAGCCCCTGCCGCCACTTCTGAAGCGCCGCCGAGGCGCGGGTGCGCTCCGTGATGTCCAGCAGGGAGGTGAGCATATGGGTAAGTCCCGCCTCATCATGAATAGCTACCGATTCGAGTTGGACCACGACGCCGTCCTGTCGTGAGAGATCCACTTCGCAGGTTTGCCTGGTTCCTGTGTTGAACAGCTCGCGGATGCGGCAAAGCACCGTGGCCTGATCCTTCGCCGCCACATATCGGATGACTGGTTTCCCAATCAGGAATTTCCGGTTCATGCCCAGTAACGTGCAAGCCGGCAGATTCGCCTCCAGGATCATCCCTTTGGGATTCACGGTGAGATAGCCGGTGGGCGCAGAATCGTAGAGGCCCACATAGCGGTTGCGCGCCGCTTCGAGCTCCGCCTGAGTCCTGCGCAGCTCGTCGTTCTGCATCTCCAGCTCGACCTGATGGACCTGCAGCTCATACACCAGCCGTTGCACGTCCTGGACCGGCATGGCCGCCACGTCACGGTTCGTGGCGCGCAGTGCCTCTTCCGCCTGCAGGCGAAGCCCAGTCAATTTCGTGGATCCGTCTGGTTTCTTGGCCATCACAGCGCCCTTCTTAAGACAGGCGGTCTCAAGGCTGAAGGGGGGAAGGCCGAAGGTTGGGATTCGAAGTTCCGAACACTTCAGCCTTCAGCCTTACCCCCTTCAGCCTTCCCCTCCGGCCCCCGCACCTCTTCCATGACCAACAGAATTCGGCCTGGTAGTACCAGCTCCTGTTCGAGTCGGCGGCCGTTGAGCGCCAATACCCTACGGCCGATGTTGGGAAACGTCTTGTCCACGACGAAGTTCTGGAACGAGGTGGTCTTCGGCAAAATCTCTTCCAGCAGCCGGCGTAAGTCCGGAATGTTCCAGGCCCCGTTGCAGAGGTGGTAGAGGAGCTGCTGCTCGACCTCGCGCGGGGTGACCTGAAAGATCCGGTAGAAGGACTGGTTGGCCGAGACCACGCGGAGCTGGTCATCCAGCACGAGCAGGGGCTCACGCACCGTCTTCACGATACTGGAGGCAAAGCCGCGCGCGACTTCGACGACCTGCTCAGCTTCCTTCATCTTGGTGATGTCCTGAAACGTCAGCACCAGCCCGTCGATGGTGTTCTTGGAGGTCCGATAGGGCAAGATCCGCATGGCAAACCAGCTCCCATCGGCGGCCTGGACTTCCCGCTCCTTGACGACGAGCGTCTGGAGCACGTCCTGTGCATCCTCCAACAGCCGGTCATAGGCCAGCTTCGAGACGATATCCGACAACGGACGCCCGACATCGATGGCGATCAGGTTGCTGACGCGCTTCGCCTCCGAGGTGAACCGCTTGATGCGCAGATCGTTGTCCAGAAAGATGGTGGCGACCTCCGTACTGTTCAAGAGATTCTGCAAATCGCCGTTCGCGTCCGCTAACGCATCGAGCTTGCCCTGGAGTTCGGAGTTGACGGTCACCAGTTCTTCATTGAGGGATTGCAGTTCTTCCTTCGCCGTCTCCAGTTCCTCATTCGTGCTTTGCAGCTCTTCGTTGGTGGATTGCAGCTCCTCGTTGGTGGACTTCAACTCCTCATTGGAGGTTTGCAGCTCCTCAATCGTCCGGTGCAGGCGCTGCTTCGTAAACTCCAGTTCCTGCATGAGCCCAGACTGGCCTTTTTTCAGCGGTGCGGTCGCTCGCGCCGGTGCGCCCTTCCCTGCGGCGGTCTTGTCCGCCCGCGCCTCGTCAAAGGTCACCAGGAACAACCCCTGGAGGGCCTCCGGCTCGGCAATTCTCTTGACGGTCAGGTTGACAAGGATGACGTCGCCGTTGGCCCTTACTCGTAGGCCGCGGCGCACGACTTCGTCCTCCCGGCTTGCCGCCTGATGGAGCGCCAGGGCCAGATCGTGTTGCAATCCTTCACGCGCCATCTCGACCAGATGGTGTGTCGGCTGGCCGGGCGCCGGTTCGAGATACGCGCCGGTGTGCCCGTGAATGTAGACGACCTCGCCCCGGCCGTTGACGATGACCGCCGCCGGCGCGTAACGCAATACCAACAGTTGCTGGATCAGATCGGGAATCGAAGCGGAGCGAGTGGTGATCGTGGGCGCCTCGTCGTCTAGGCGAGTCTCGGGTATCCCTTTCATCAAACTACCAGGAAACCGTTCCAGGCCAGGAAACGTGCCGTGCTCAGCCGTCCGCATGAAGAGCTTCCATTTCCGGTCAATGACGGTGAAGAGACTTTCGAACCCGCCGATCGTTTCGGACGAACCGAGAAACAGGATGCCGTTCGGCTTCAAGGCGTAGTGGAACAGCGGCAGGAGTTTTTGTTGTGCCTTGGCTTCCAGATAGATCAGAAGATTGCGGCAGGACAGGAGGTCCAGCTTCGTAAACGGCGCATCGGTCAGGATGTTATGCGTCGCAAACACCACCAGATCCCGAATCTCCTTCTTGACCCGATAACTGCTGTCTTCCTTGGTAAAGAAGCGCTGCAGGCGCTCCGGGGCGATGTCACCGGCGATGCCGATCGGGTAGAGGCCGGTGCGCGCCGCCTCAATGGCCCGGCTGTCCAAGTCCGACGCAAAAATCTGTACGGTGAAATGGAGCTTCCGCTTCGTCAGGTATTCTCGGATGAGGATTGCGAGCGAATAGGCTTCCTCTCCGGTGGAACAGCCGGCGACCCACAGGCGCAGGGTCGCGCCCACGGGCTTGCCCTCTACGGAGAGGGCAGAGCTTTCTGCACGAAGACCTCGAAGGCCTGCGGGTCGCGAAAGAAGCTGGTGACGCCGATGAGCAGCTCCTGGAACAGGGCATCGAGTTCATGCGGATTCGCCAGCACAAACCGGAGATACTGTTTCAAATTCTCGATCTGATGCACGTTCATCCGGCGTTCGATGCGCCGGTTAATCGTATTCTCTTTATAGAGCGCAAAATCGTTCCCGGTCCGGTCGCGCAAGAGGATGAAGATCTTTTGGAGCGTATGAGACGTATCATGTTCAGGAAGAGGCGGCGACGGCCTCGTGAGGCTGCGTGCGTATGCGCTCAACGGCTCCGACATCTGGCTCGCCGGCTGAACCACATCGACCACCCCGGCGGTAATGGCACTGCGCGGCATGCCCTGATACTTGGCCGACTGCGGCTCCTGCGCGATTGTCATACCGGACTCGGCCTTGACCGCCCTCAATCCGAGGGTGCCGTCGGTACCGGTCCCGGAGAGGATGATGCCGACTGCTCTTTGCTTCTGATCCTCCGCCAGCGAACGGAAGAAATAATCGATGGGCAGCGGCACCCGCTCCTGCGAGTGGGGCTCCATGATGTGCAGAGTGCCGTGCAGGATCGCCATATTGGTGCCGCCCGGCGCCAGGTACACACAATTGGGCTCCACCGGCATCCCGTCCGTAGCCTCCACCACCGGCATCGCGGTGTATTTACTGAGCAGGCTCGGCAGGAGACTGACATGGCCCGCGTGCTGGTGCGACACCACCACGAATGCCATCCCGCGGCCGGGAGGCATATGGCGGAAGAACTCTTCCATGGCTTCCAACCCGCCGGCGGAGGCTCCGATCCCGACGATCAGGAAACCCGGCGGTTCTGAGAGCAGGCCTGTCGATGGAGCGGGCTTCGCCGGAGGGAGCGTGGCTTTCACAGGCTGCGGCTTGGCACCCTTGTTCTTGGCGTCGCTCTTGGCAGTGGCTGTTTTTCTAGGAGTCTTTCGTGCCGCGGTCACAGAACCTTCTCCTCGGCATGACGGGAACCGCGACACCGAGCAGTCGTTGCCCGCGGCTGAAGGGTTGATCAGGAGCCAGAGTCTAGGCCTTTTCCCTATAAATAGACAAGCAGGGCAATCGCCGCTAGTAATGTCTCTCTCCAGGACTAGGGGTCCCCCTAGTTTCCCTAAACAGGTCCTTGCCTTATACCATTACGCACTGTCCATTCAGCCACAACGTTGTGCATGACAGGAGTACAGATTTCATCACTCGTTTCTTGTCAGGTAGAGGAGGACGACATGGCACAGGCATACTCGGTCGAATCTGCCATACACCAGCAACTCGCTCGGGTCGGTAGCTGCTCGCTGGATGAACTCACAGTCCAGTTGTCCGGTTACTCCTGGGCCCAGGTCTTTGCCGCCGTGGACCGGATGACGCGGGAAGGCACCGTCGCCCTTAAACATCCAGGTCCGTTCCGCTACCTCCTCTCGCTCGCAACGCGTCGATCCGCCGAGGCACCTCACGTGATGCCGAGCTGAATCCAGATCGAACACGTCACACGCAAATGACCAGTTGTCAGTGAGACATTCATGCGGTTCTTTGCGGCATCGTCATCCCATCCAACACCATCGAATTTTTTCGTGGACTACGTCATCACATGAAAGAAGGAGCCATTGCTGTGAATCAGGAACAAGAGGTGACCGGTCCTGGCATCGTCGTGCTGTCCTCTTCTTTGCAAGTCTTACACATGAACTGGCGAGCGATGGCTTTGCTCAACCAGTTGGAACGCACCGCGCAGAGCATCGGAATGGACCGGGCCGTCGCCGCGCCACTACACCAACATTGCCAGGATATCACCGAGGCCATGCAGGCACGCCTGGCAGCGAACAACTGGGAACAATTCCATCAATACCGCACGATCGGCGACTCCTACCACACGATCTTGCTGAAAGGATTCGGCCTGCCTGACCGCAGGGGCCTGCCCCATTCCCGAATCCTGATACTGCTCTCTCCGCATACCCCAGCGTCGATGCCGGGAATCAGCAGAAGGGAATTGCCGGAAGAGATCTCCGAGAACGGCCACTTCGGTGCAGACTCGCCGCGTGCGATCGGCATGTAACAGGCGTGACGCGATCGCGCCGCAACCTCCTCTCTCTTTCTCTAGCATTTGACGCTAGTAAGTTGTTCGAGTGGAACTGGGGGATTCCCCAGTTCCACAAACGACTGCGTGTTCTTATAAGTATCCCTCCTAAGGCTCAGCACATCGCTGCGTAGCTGTTTCCTATCAGGCGGACGAATGAAAGAGGTGGCGTGTGTCTCTTCAAAAACTGTTTATTCAGAACACTCCCGAGGCGCTTTCCGCTCCGATGAGAGAGACGTTCATCGCCCCGACGCTGCTCCCCGTCTGTTGTCTCTGCGGACTCATTCGAGACGATACGAGATTTCCCCCTGCTCTCGATTGCTGGCTGACGCAGCGGACGTATCTCGAAACCCATGGCGTAAATCCAACCGAGATCGCTCACACGCACACCTACTGCCCTGAGTGTTTCAGGAAGGTCCGGGAGACAGTGCAGCAGTACTTCCGGGAGATCGGAACATCGCCATGATCCTGCTCGCCGGCTCTCCGGACATCGACGCCTCCCATCAGGCAGCAGGCCGGGAGCCGCGCCACCAGGCGCCGGCTCCGCCTGGTGGATGCTGTCTGCGCTGCGGCGGATTGCTGGTCCCCGGCTACACGGCGTCCCTGGAGCGGGACGTCACAGGCAAACCAGTGACGCTCTGGCGTTGTGTCAACTGCGGCGACTGCGTGGATCGCGACATTCTGGCCAACCGAGGGAAGGGCTCTGGGTCGGCACGGGTACGCGCAAGGCCACCGACAGGGCCTCAATACACCGGACGGCCACACGGAGTGGGGACAAGCGTGACTCGGTGAGTGGTTCTTGAATGTGACAATCAGGGAGGTCGGAAATCGTGAGTCCACACCGCACAACGGATCAGCTCTGGTCGATTATCCTGGCAGGCGGTGAAGGCACGCGGCTGCGCGCGCTGGTGCATCGCTGGTTGGGCCGGCCCACACCGAAGCAGTACTGCGCCTTCGTCGGCACGCGCTCCATGCTCCAGCACACGCTGGACCGGGCAAGCCGACTCACGCCGCCGGATCGCATGATCACGGTGGTCGCGCACAGCCACCGCCGCGACGCGCTGGCGCAACTGGATGGGAGAGGGGGCAGCACGATTCTCTTTCAGCCGGCCAATCGCGACACGGCGGCCGGCGTGTTCTTGCCGCTGACCTATATCCGCGCCAGGGCCCCGCAGGCCACCGTGGTGCTCTACCCGTCGGATCATTTTGTCTATCCTGAAGACCGATTCCTCGAAGCGGTTCGGCGTGCGGTCCGGATCGCGGAGTCGCAACCTGATCGACTGGTGATGCTAGGCGTCGCCCCTGATCGGCTGGAACTGGACTATGGGTGGATCCAGCCCGGCCAGTCCCTCGCCGACCTGCCGAGCGAACAGGTGCAGGCAGTCCACTCATTCCTGGAAAAGCCAAACACAGCGCAGGCCGATGCCGCCTTACGGGCAGGAGCGCTCTGGAACACGCTGGTGTTCGCCGCCAAGGTGGATCTGCTCTGGACGCTGGGCTGGCAATGCCTACCGGACATGATGCCGCTCTTTGAGCGGCTGAGCCAGGCCATCGGAGGGCCCGAGGAGGGGCGCGCCCTCAAGGCGATTTATCGGAACATGCCGGCGAAGAATTTCTCCTCCGATCTGCTGCAACGCGTCCCGGAACAACTGGCGGTCGTCGAACTGACCGGCGTGCTCTGGAGCGATTGGGGCAAGCCGGAACGGATTACCGAAACCCTGCGGCGGATCGACCGGCAACCGGCGTTTCCCTTGACCTGCCTCGATCGTCCATTCGTCCCCTTCCCGGTGATTGCCGCGGAGGTCGTGCCGCCCCTGAGTGTGTAATCCTTGTACTCCAAGGAAGGAGACAGCCATGAAGTCAGTCAGCATTCGTTCGACAAAACCGGACCGAAAAGCACAGGCTCCCCAGCAGCAGCCCACAGGGACTCCGGTGCAGAAACCTCACGCACTACCGCTGTCGCCCTGCGATGACCTGCACGTCCTGATCGCCAAACGGGCCTATGAGCTCTACGGTGAGCGAGGGTACCGGGATGGATCGGCATTCGACGATTGGCTCGAGGCGGAGCGAGAGGTTCTCAGTCAGATCCCACCGGTCCGACAAGCGCGCGACGGGCACGCCTAGTGAGACAGGCGCGATCCGAAGTTCGGGGTTCGAAGTTCCGAAAACCTCGAACCCTCGCTCTCCCTGCCAGTCTTGTGTGTCTTCTGCGGCTATCCCGTGGGAGTGTTCTCCCGTTGTCCCAGACGTGTAGACCATCGAAATTCTGGCATGCCCACATGTTTTTCCGCAGCCTGCTGAGAAGAGGCGATGAGCTGTAATCTCCGGGAATCCTGGCGGCCTTTCGCCCACAGCTCGGTTACTGCACCTGTAGCAGGTTTCCACAAACATCTACCGCGATCCCTTCATTCGTCAATTTCAAGTCCGGGAATTTTCTACAAGTGGACGGCGGATCGGTGCTCAAGTGGCATGGCCCCGTTCTTGCTGTTGGAATCACAGTACCAGTCACGAATCGCATTGTTTCGGGGTTCAGCGCAGAGGAAGGTCTCATGCCGTTTTCCGCTCCGACCTATGCGCAGGTTCGCCGTTTCTTCGGTGGCTTGGTGCGCGCCGTCTATCGACTCGAGGTGGTCGGCGCCGATCGCCTCCCCGTGACCGGGCCTGCGGTCGTCGCTCCGAATCATGACTCGTGGCTCGACGGGATTGTCCTCGGGGCGGCAATCTCGCGGGAACTGCGTTTCCTCGCGAAGGCGGAACTCTGGCGGTCCCGACTGCTCGCGTGGGCGCTCGACGGCCTCGGTGCGATCCCGATTGAGCGTAGCCACGGCGACTACCTCGCTGCCGCGCGGGTGCTGCAGGCGCTCGCTGCAGGACAGGCGGTCGTGATCTTCCCGCAGGGCGCCGTCCGCGGCGACCGTGCGTGGCAGCGAGGCGCAGCGCACGTGGCACTCATGACCGGCGCGCCGCTTGTGCCGGTCCGTCTCGTCGGCACGGCACGGGCCCTCTCGCGGGGCAGAATCGGCTTCCCGCGGTTGCGCGTCATCATCGGAGAGCCGATCGAAGTCGCGCACGCCCCGGAAGACCCGGCCGCGGCAACGGAGCTGACCGAGCGGTTACGCGCCGTCGTCGAATCGTTGGCCTAGTCGCCTTCCGTATCCTAGTGTTGTGCGTCCAACGCTTCTGTACATGTGGCGACTGTGGTCAGGATGCGCTCCACATGTCGTGTCCCACTTAACATTTGGACAGGCATCATAAGCCAAGGGGGCTAAATGGAAGCTGCGAGGAAACCTGCCCAGAATGGGCGTGGTCGAAGACGGCGGTGGAGCGGCGAGCAGAAATTTACGGTGTGGATCGAACACGACCATCACCAGGCCCCGCACATCGCGGTGGCCATGCGGTTACCAGTCGAATTCTATGCGCAATGGATCGTCAACACCAAGCAACGACCTGTTCAAAATTAGGTGGGGCAGTCCAATCCCTGCAGGAAGTCCACAATCCGATTCTCAGCCCAATAGGGATCTTCTCCGTTGTGCGCCCGGTGAAAGAACCCGCAATGGCCCCCGTGGCGAGGCGCGATCACCCGAATCTTCGGGTGGCGCTGAATCAGCGGCCCCGTAAACATGGCGTAGGGAATGAAGGGATCATCTTGTGCCGTGAGGATGAGGGTGGGGACGGCGATGGCATCGAGCACACGGCAGGCGCCTGAGCGATCGTAGTAGTCGGCGCCACTGGCGTACCCTCCGTCCGGGGCGGTGTAGCGGTCGTCGAATTCGCTGAGGCAGCGAATGCGGTCAAGGCCGGTGAGATTCCACTGGCCAGGAAAGAGCACCGCTTTCCGTCGCATGCGCCTCTTGAGTTGGGTCAAGAAATGATGGTGATAGAGCCAGTTCCGCGGTGCTTCCAAGGCTTTGGCGCATTGCGCCGGATCGATCGTCGGGCAGACCGCGATCGCGCCGGCCAACGCCGCGTCTGACGAGCCGGCTTCTCCGGCTGCCTTCAGGACGAGATTCCCTCCCAACGAATAGCCGACAAGCCAGATGCGAGCGAGTCCATCCACGCGCGCCAATTCATGGACGACGGCTCGATAGTCCTGACTCAAGCCGCTGTTGTAGAGCGTCGGTGTCAGGTGCTCGGTTCCGCCACAGGTTCTCTGGTTCATCCGGATGACATTGCATCCCGCGCGATAGGCTTTCGCGGCGATGCCGCGCATATAATGCGACTCGCTGCAGCCTTCCAGGCCGTGTACGAGGACCACGGTCTGGCACGCGGTGCGGTGTGGCTGCCAGTGGCAGAAGCCGAGTAACTGGGTGTGCGGCTCGGTGGTGAAGAGCCGCGACTCGGTCGGGACTCCGGCCAGGAGCCCTCGGCGAGGCCACCGGCCGGGGAGCACGGTCATGACATGTGGATTGCGGAGCCAGGCTGCCGGTGCAAAATCCCGCTGGTCAAATGCCATAGAGGTCATCATACAAAAAAGTCCTATGTATCTGCAGTATGTATTGCCAGGAGGCGACAAATTGAGATGGGAGTGCGCAGGGATGGGGTCATGGCTTGACGTTGCCCTGCGCCGACGCGTCTCGTCGAAGGCGAAGCATCCTGAACTTGTCGGCGAGTGATCCAATGGGGCCGAGAAGCACCTGCACGATGTCCTGAGGCCGGCGAAGGGGATCACTCATCCGATGAAAATGCCCGGCGTAGCGAATGACCGCGCCGGGATGGAAGAGCTGCAGACCCAGCGAGGGATAGTCCAGCGTCTGTCGAGCTTCCGGATACCCGGTAAGGAAGACCTGGAACCCGCAATCAAGCTGGAATCCCTCCATACGATCAGTCCGGACTCGCCCGCCCACATCGTCAGAACCCTCAAGGACCGTGCACGCCATGCCAGACTGCGTCAAGCGACGCGCACAGGCAAGCCCCGCCAGACCAGCGCTGATGATCAACACTCGAGGGACGGTAGACAGCGTCACGTGATTGTAGTGAGAAAGATGAGGAAATGGAATCCTGCGATACTGGCGCGCACCGCACGTTGCTTCAACCTACTCGCCGCAGGAAGAAGAGTGCAAGCGGTCAACTTCGACACAGTGGCGGAGCGGGTGTGTCACGCAGGCAGGAAGCGGTGGACCATGCGGCGAGAAAAGACGCCCAACCACTTCCATTCATTCCAACGCGTACTTTATTGGATCAAGCACTCCTCTTCTTCTCTGGCACCTGAGCGATCGTTTCGACCCGGAGGTATCAGCCTTTGAAGACATCTGGATAGACCTCTTTCATACATACTTGGCAGACCCCATGACTAAACTCAGCCTCTGAATGGTCCTGAATGTATACCTCTAGTTGTTGACAATCTCCGGTGTCGGTCCGTACCCTCTTGCACTTGGCACAGATCGGAATAAGCCCGCGTAACACCTTGACTTCTCGCAGCGCGCGTTCGAGTTCCTCTGTGCGCAGGAGCAACTCCTGCTCTCTCGCCTTGCGCGCGGTCCGTTCTTCTGTTAACGCGAGGGCCGAAGACACGCGGGCCACGAGTTCCACTGGATTGACTGGTTTACGGATATAGTCCATCGCGCCTGCCGCAA
This sequence comes from Nitrospira sp., assembly GCA_025360665.1. Taxonomy (GTDB): domain Bacteria; phylum Nitrospirota; class Nitrospiria; order Nitrospirales; family Nitrospiraceae; genus Palsa-1315. The sequence continues at coordinate 10,540 of JANYBU010000352.1, read as the reverse complement.
AGGCCGCGAGGAGATCCTTCTCGTCGGTCTTTGCTGTAATGACGATGATGGGGATATCCTGGAGCCATTCGGTTGCCGCGATCCGGCGACAAGCTTCAAGTCCATCCACGCCAGGCAGCATAATATCCATGAGGATGAGATCAACGGCTCCTGTCCCCTGTCCAGCGTGACCTAGGCCCAGAATCCCAAAAGCAGCCTCAGCAGAATCGGCAACCATCAACGACCCGTAGCCAGCCGCCCGAAGTCTGGTCGATAGTAGTTCTTGCTCGTCTCGCGAATCATCCACAACTAAAATGGCCACGATTTTCTCCCTTTGCGAAGGATGTTATTAGCGTCCGATTGAGGATGGCATAAAGATGTGTTTTTGAAAAGACCAGAGAAAAATATAATCATTGGGAAATTCGACCTCCACTCCCTACGATTTCAACGGGAGGTGTTCAATAGGTAGGTCGAGCTTTCCTGCAGGAAGGGACCTTAGAAGTCTCTAGCAGTCGAGAAAAATTCTGGAGGACAGCCTCGGCCGCTCCCTTTTGCACGAGTCATTCCCCCGTCATCAGCATGTAAACTCGTCTCGCTGATTTATCTGGTTTCTCTGGTCTATTTGGTTTTTCTGGTTCAAGCAACGAGACCAACCAGATGAACCAGACAAACTCACCCCGTCGCGCCAGTCCCGCTCGTCACGCTCTTCTCGCCCCCTGCCCCACAAACCAAATAGACCAGATAAACAAGATGGACCAGACCAACCAGCGCCGCGTCTCGCCCGTCTCGCGTCAAAGAAACTATGGTGACTGGCGCCGCTCGTTTCTGCCCGCCTACCCCCGTCGGAAGATCAATTGCAGCGGTCAACCTCGGCACAGTGGGTAGCGCAGGTGTGTCACTCCGGCAGGAAGCGGTGGAAACTGCGGCGAGAAAATATTTCCGATCCCTTTGATTTTTCCACGTCATTCTGAGATCTTGGTCCTGGGGGAGACGGCTTTGTCCTACTCGAACGACTAAAGAGGAACCGGCTGCTGTCGGCCATTCCAGTGATCGGGGTGACGGTACAAGACCCTGCGATGGCGGAGCAAAAGGCCCGGGAGTGCAGAGCGGTTGTATTCCTCCAGAAGCCTGTGAAGGCGGACGAATTGATCACGACCATCCGAGGAGTTCTTGGTCAGCACGCGTGATCGATAGAGACAAGGAGACAGAATGGCCGGGTTTGTCATGCGGAAGGGTCAACGGCTCAAGACATTCGCGACGGTGCGGTACCGTGGGGACGGAATTGCTGGTGAAGGAATCATCAAAGATCTTTCGCTGAGCGGGAGCCACATTATCGGGAATGCACCGGTCTCCGTTGGGATGGCGCTCGCCTTGCAAATTTTTGTGCCGGGAGACCCGGAACTGTTGCTGATCGATCGTGCCACCGTGACATGGGTCAAGCGGGCTGAGTTCGTGGTAGCGTTCGACAATCCCCAGCCGAAGGTGGCCGAGCGAATCACACAGGTCATTTCCACGCTGGTCAAGACACAACATGGCTCATCCCGCAATGGATAAGAGAAGCGGGCAGATGAACTGCCCCACATAAATTTGAAAAGATCGGCTCACGCCTCGGATTATTCGACCTAGGGGCCTGTCCGACATGGCCTTCGTGACGAGGCGAAGGAGGTGCGGCCAGATGCGAAGCCGCAGGCCCGGAAAAACCGGATGCGTATTCGCTGGAATATGTTGAGGATTTTTTCGGGCCGAGAACGACGCAGATGGTCGTGGATCGTTCGCCGCAGTGAAAAGCTAGGCCGTCTGTGGGAGAGTACAAAGGAACTATTTCGCCTCGCGAACAGGGAGGAGACGGCGTTCGGGGCCTTCGGGCTTGTTCTGATACCGGGCGATAAACATCTCGCTCAGAGTGCGGGCGTGATCCTCGGCCTCCTCTCGCGTCGCAAAGCGATCCTCCCCCACTTGCCACCACTGGCTCGCATTCACGCTCTCTCCTAACAACTCCGTCACCGAGACCCTCAGCGCCTTCGCCAATCGCACCAGCATCGTCAGCGTCGGGTCGTGTTCCCCCTGCTCCAGCTTGGTCACATAGACGCGGACCAGCCCAGCCTTCACCGCAAGCTGTTCCTGTGTGAGACCGCGGCGGGTTCGAATTCTCAGGAGCTGTTGGCCGAAACGCTGAATGGCGCGCATGAGGCACCTCCGGTACGAAGGCAGGAGACCACGAGGTGAGTCTACACCGTCAGCGGTGCGGGACGAAAGGTGCGGGGAAAAGGGAATCGCCAAACCATCCTTCTTGCTCGCAGAACGCGCACGATGAAACGGTGCTCGTCCGATGCGCGCAGGGAAGGACAGTCCGGCGACTCCCTCGGGCGAGAAGGTGTGATGTTGCAAAGAAGGAATCAGAAGGCCCTCGCCCGGGCTAATGGCACGTCTCGGCGTGCCAGTGGGAGGGCGGGTGAGAAGGCTGCGCGCAGTGGAAGATCAATCAGCCCCCATCCCTGAGATAACGAGCAAGCTTGGAGGGACCATCTGTCGCCTCGCTCGACGCCGCAGTCAAAAGCTCTGCACGCCCTTGCACAGATGGTGCAGCCTATCCCCAGGCCTTTTGCCCACGCTTTTCCAGCTTGGCCCAGACGGTCGGAAGCCTCGCCCGCGCGCTTCGACGCCGTTCGCATTGCCGCTCGACGAGCCGTCCAACGGCGAACGCCGTGAACTTGCCACGCGCCTGCCCAAGGAGCTTACGGAGTCGCTGCTCAGTCACCAACGCATCGTGATGCTCGCCCAAGAGGTCTTGCAACGCTTGGGCTTGCCGAAGGAAGCGCGAGACCGGCTTACCAACGGAGCGTTCCGACAATTCCGCTGCATAGCGTGCACGCTTACCCTGAATGCGGACGTGGTGGAGCAGGTTGCCGCTCGCATCTGGCCCGCTCTCCTGCATCGCTCGACGGAGTGTCTTGAATTCAGCTCTTGCAATATCCGCCAAGGAGACAGTCGCATCGACCACGCCTGCTGACTGGGCACCGGCCTCCAGTCGCTCGAGAAGCGCCAGATAGCGATCACTTTCGAGGGCCTGCAACAGCACGATACGAGCAGCCGCTCGCTCTCGCTTCAGTGCCTGCAGCAGACGTTCAACGGCGCGGCGTTCGGGCAGGTGGAGGGTAGCGCTTTCTTTGTCGAGGTGCCCCAACAGGACATCAAGGTCACGGATCGGCCCCAACATGCTCCCCAGCCAGGCCAATTCGGTTCGGACATTCGTGACCCAGTCGGGGGCCAGCATCGGTCGCGCGGCGCGGAGGTAGGCGCGAAGCCGTCGTGTGGCAACCCGCATCTGATGAAGCTCCTCCTCGTCTGTGCCGAGTCTGGTTCCCGGATCATGAGCCAGGAGCAGCGTCACCTGCGTCTGCAACAGGGCCATGACATGCTCTATCGGCGGAGCAGTCGGTGGAACCGGAACAACAGGAACCGGCAGATCGAGCCCTAAGACCTGAAAGACTTTGGGCCGTTGATCACTTGCTTGAGCTCCCGCATCCCGCAACAACCCCTCGATCCGCTCGAGGTCCTTGTCCGAGCCATCTAGCAGCTCGACTTCCAGCTCATACAGGTGTTGACTCACTCGTCGCCCATTCAGTGCCACCACCGAGTCCACCACGACGTCAGCCACAGGGCCGTCGCCCCCGCGCACCTGCATGCCCGTCCGTCTGGTTCGAAGACAGGCAATCGGCTTCAAGGGTAGCCCCAGGAGATGAGCAAAGAGCAGCCTGGTGAGGGAGTCAGGTGGACTCGTGCGGCCCCCGGTGAATGCTAATTCCAATCGGGCTGCGCCATGAGGGAGCTTGAGCTGCCAGCCTCCTTTGCGGGATTCGATCCGATAGCGGAGCGTGATGCCTGCGCGTGCGAGCCGATAGCCTTCCGTGTCAAAGTAGGTCGAAGTAAACAGCCGGGAGGGTAACCGCTCGCTCGGTAGTTGCGGCAGAGTAAAATCCCGCGTCACCCTGAGCTTGATCTCACGTTCAAGTGTTTGTTTGTGCGGTTGGCCTATCGATCTGACCAAAGGCGGAGCGAGGACAGAAAAAGGTGTCAGGAGCCATTATCGGCACCCACACATACGCTTGACTCAGAACGCGGTGCATCAGACATCCGGACAAGGGTTCGCGCCGGTCGGTCCATTCGAGCTCTTCTCGGTCTCAACCTTTACGTTTCACCTTTCACGTCTCACGTCTTACGCCCCGTCTCGCGTCGGGTCACTCCGGCGAGTAAAGACTCCCGACCAATTTTTCGAGTGTTCCCCTTTAGTTCGGCTGAGTCACAACCGATAAAGATAAGCGAAAACCTCTTCCAGCCGGGGATGTACGCACGTGATGTAGGAAGGGTGCACGGTTATGGCGTCGGCACAAGAACTGGTTCAATCCTGCTCAAATATCTTCACCCTCCCAGAAATCTACCTCCGCGTGCGCGATGTCGTCAACAATCCCGAATCGACCATGGACGATCTGGCCAATGCCCTGAAAATCGATCCGGCCATCTCCGCGCGTCTCCTGAAAATCGTGAACAGCCCGCTCTATGGATTCCCGAAGCAGATCGATAGCATCAGCCGAGCGGTCAACCTGATTGGCATGCAATCCATCAACGACTTGGTCGCCGCCACCACCCTCGGACGAACATTCACGGGGATGACCGCGGAACTCATGGACCTCCCGGCCTTCTGGCGGAAGAGCGTGCTCTGCGCCCTGTTGGCCGGGAAGATTGCCAAAGCCAGCGGCATCGAAGATAGCGAGCGGTTCTTTATCGAAGGCCTGCTGCGGGATATCGGCCACTTGGTCCTCTATCAAACCATTCCGCAACGGGCTCAGTCCGCCCTCGTCGAAGCCGGATATCTCGGGTCACCGCTCGCCGAAGTGGAACAATCGAACATCGGATGCGACTTCACCGAAGTCGGCGCGGAGCTGATTCATTTCTGGAACATGCCGAACCAGATCGAACAAGCCATTCGCCACCAATTGAGTCCGAACGAAGCCGGCGAATTCACGCTCCACGCGTCGATCGTCCACCTTGCCGGCGCCCTTGCCGATCACGCCGAATTGAAACCGGCCCAGGCCAGCCAGCCGCCTGTATCTGATCCGTTCGCCCTCTCCTGCACCCGATTCAATGCAGAGAGGTGCCCCGCTCTGCTCAAAGAAGCCCAAGAGCAACTTCAGGACACCCTCGCCTGCATTTACCCCTTAGCGATGGCGGCGTAGGCCACGGCAGTTTAAAAATGGCGTCTGACACCTTCGAGAGTACGTCGCCACACACTCCCGAATCGAAATCGACGTAAGCCTCCGGCCTTAGCAGAATCGTGGACCAGGGGTGTCACGTAGAAAGGGAGGGTGAACGCTGCGGCGAGAAACGACTCCCGGAACCTTCAGGCCAGCCCAGTGTGGCCCGTCTCGCTCGTCGCTCTTGTTCGTCTGGTTCATTTGGTTTATCTGGTCTATCTGGTTTATCCGGTTGGTCTTGTTCAACTAGACAAACGAGACAAACTAAACAAACCAGATGAACCAGTCCCTCAGCCCCTCGAGGAATCTTTCTTTTCATCCTTCGGAGAAAGGAGCCTCCACCAGTGGCTTCATTCTTCCGATGGATCGAGTAACGCGTCTCTACCGGGGTCCCCTAACAGGTCTGCGATCACGTGGCGGAGGCGGGCTTCCTCGTGGGATTGCAGGCGGAGGAATTTCACCCCGAACTCCTGGCCTTTGGCCCACCGTACCGTGGCAAGCTCGACCCTGATCGGCACGGCCTCCTGTGACCCATAGAAGAAGCAGAGCTCTAACTCCGTGCCGGGCTGCAAAGATATGTCGCTTTCCATCCGACACCCGTAGTGGGAGAGGTCCTGCAGGTACCCTTCTCCAGTCACCACCGAGACACCGGCGGAAAACACGCCATGGAATTGCACGCGGAGCCGCGCGTGCCCCCGCAAATCGATGCCGTGGCGCCTGGATGGATCGCGACCAGGAGCTCGATGATCCGCTGGTCTCCGGTGAGCATGCCGGACTTGAGATAGCCTTCGATCCGTGCCCAGGTGCCAGGGGCTGCGCGGGCTTGCAGTTCATGCAGCGTATTTCCAACCTGCAACCCAGCTTCGTTCATCACTTGGAGGATAGAACGGCGCGCGGTTTGATACTCTTCTAAGTCGCTCATACCTCACGACCCTTTCCTCTTCCGCAATCCCCTTTCCGCTCCAGCGAGTACCCTCGTAAGTCCTCAGATACCGAGCAAGGCTAGGCCGACCGTAGTGGGCTGTCAAGGCTACTGAACGGAGTCATGGACGTATTGCCCACTATGCCGTGATCGGGTCAAGGCACTGCGGCGCATCATGGCGAGGGTTATTGACAAGAGTACTCACGGGGTAGGCCGTCAGCTCCTCACTCGGATAAGGACGTAGGAGAGCCTTGAGGGGTTCAACGTGCTGGAAGGTGGGATCGAGCCATTGGTCATAAGACGTGGGAGCGAGAATGACCGGCATCCGATTGTGGATCGGAGCCATGAGATCATTCGGCTCTGTCGTGATGATCGTACAGGTCTCAAGCGGCTCCCCTTCGGGGGGCGTCCAGTGTTCCCACAATCCCGCAAAGGCAAACGGACGCGTGCTCTGTAGTCCAATCCACATCGGCTGCTTCGAACGCCCTTGGACCTGCCATTCGTAGAACCCCGTGGCAATCACCAGGCAGCGCCGTTTCTTGAAGGCAGACCGAAACGATGGCTTTTCCGTAGCGGTCTCAGCCTTCGCATTGATACATTGAAAGCCAATCTTGGGGTCTTTGGCCCAGGATGGGATCAGGCCCCAGCGGAGCATAACGAGCGTCCGTGTGGCAGTGTCGGAATCGATCCGTATGGCGGCGATAGGTTGAGACGGAGCGATGTTGTAGCGGGGTGTGAACAGAGGCGGATTGGTGATGTTGAACTGTTGGGCAATCACCTCAGGAGAGGCGATTTGGCTAAAACGTCCACACATGCTGTTTATACATCGAAGGCTAGGCCGACCGTGGGGAGGTGTCAAGCAGCCATGAGATCACGTGGATCGGTTCAGCGGCTGGAAGGATGGGGAGGGAAACGCCAGACAATCCTTCTTGCTCGCAGAGCAGAGGAGGGGATGGATCCTGATGATCTTCTGTGCTCGCGCAACGCGCCCGGGTTCGTCTGTCTGGTCCTTCTGGATGAATTTCCGGTCCGACCAACCAGATAGACGAGATAGACCAGATGAACCAGCCTTCGTTGGACGCGCGCAGTGGAAGATCAATCAGCCCCCATCCCTGAAGAGATAACGAGCGAGCTTGGAGGGAGCATTACAGAAACGTGGTCGTTCGATGCGCGCAGTGAAGAACCGTCCAACGAAGGTGTGAAGTGCGAGGTCAAGGAACGACTCAGGCGTGGCGCAACGCGGCTCGTGGCCTAAACTAAGGGCAGACGTCGAACACAGACCATGCTATACTGGCCGCATGCTGAAACGCTCGTTGACCAAAACCAATCCCTACCTTGTCGATCCGGCAAAACGCCATGCCCTGTTTCAGATGACCGTCTACACTTCCACAGAGATTGAAGGCGTCAAACTCACCCCATCCGACTTGCTTCCTGAAACGAGAACTGTGCGCCGCATTACTTCCCGTGAATCTGCAAAGTCCTCTCGATCACCGCGATAAATAGTTTCGTCATCGGTTCGTAATTGCGGGCCAGGCCAGCGCGCACTGCGGCAAAATACTCCTGCCGTTTTCGACCTGAAAGCTTGTCAAAATAAAGAGCCGCAATCCCGCTTGCAGTCCCATGAGGACAGACACGATTCGGGCCACCCGACCGTTACCCTCACGGAAGGGATGAATCAGCACCAACTCCACGTGAACTTCTGCCAGAGCTGTAGCGAGATGCTCAATTGATCCCGAGCGACAAGGTGTGTGGCGTTTTAGCGGACCGTCTTCGAATTCGACCATCAGTTTAAGGATCTACGCAGCCGAAGCAAACGGGAAGGAGTCCTTCTTCACGTTCACCTGGCGATACTTTCCCGCCCAAGAATAAATCCGCCCCAACCAGAGTCGATGCATGCGGCAAATATCAGCGCAGTGAATCGATGATCGCTGTCATAGAGACCTGCCAGCTCTTCGAGCACGCGCACCTGTTCGCGCCCTTCCATCCGGTCCATCTCACGCTTGCTCGTGATGCCAAGCAGATTCATGAGCACGCGACGGCGAGAGCCAGGCTCAAATTGGTTCTCATCAAGGTCAGCGGTATCGTAGCGATCTTTGCGACGCATCAGCCTCTACCCTCTCAAGCCATCTTCTCTGGTGGTTCACTGCCTAGATCATTCGCAATCAGCCGGAATTGTTCAAGCGCGGCTTCGAGATCGTCGACGATTTCCTGGGCGATGATGTCGGGGTTGGGAAGATTGGCGGAGTCTTCTAGTGAGTCATCTTTGAGCCAGAAGATGTCGAGGCTGGCTTTGTCGCGGGCGATCAGTTCGTCGTAGTTGTAGGCACGCCAACGGCCATCGGGCTTCTTGTCGGACCAGGTGGCTTTTCGGGTGTGTCTATTCGCCGGGTTATAGCATTTTACAAATTCGTCGAGGTCTTCACGCTTGAGTGGATCGGTCTTGAGCGTGAAGTGTTGGTTGGTGCGGAGGTCGTAGATCCAGAGCTTCTTGGTCCAGGGGGTCTCGCTCGCTGGTTTCTTGTCGAAGAAGAGCACGTTGGCTTTCACGCCCTGCGCATAGAAGAGGCCGGTCGGCAGACGCAGAAGCGTATGCACATCGCACTCGTGCAGGAGCTTGCGACGGACGGTTTCCCCAGCGCCACCTTCGAAGAGGACGTTATCAGGCACCACGACCGCGGCACGGCCATTCTGCTTCAGCAACGTTTTCACGTGCTGGACGAAATTGAGTTGCTTGTTGGAGGTCGTCGCCCAAAAGTCGTCACGTTCGACGATGTCCCGTTCCTTGGAGACTTGGCCCTCTTCGCCGACGATCGTCGTGCTGCTTTTCTTCCCGAACGGCGGATTGGTCATCACGATGTTGAACCGATCCCTAGGATCAGCGGCCAAGGAGTCGGCCACGACGATGGGCAGGTCTTTGTCGCTGCCGATCCCATGGAGCATCATGTTCATCGCACAGAGCCGTGCTGTGCTTTGGACCAACTCCCATCCCTTAAACGTGCCTTGCTTCAGTTGTCGCTTTTCGTCCTTCGTCAGATTGGGATTGTGCTTCACGATATAGTCGTGTGCCGCCAGGAAAAATCCGCCGGTCCCACAGGCCGGGTCGCAGATCGTGTCGCTGGACTTCGGGGCGATGGCCTCCACCATCGCGACAATCAGTGGCCGAGGGGTGAAATACTGGCCCGCGCCGGACTTAGTGTCTTGCGCGTTCTTCTCCAGTAAGCCCTCGTAGGCATCCCCTTTCACATCGGCACTCATCGTGGACCAGTCTTCCTTGTCGATCAGATCCACAATCAGCCGACGGAGCTTGACGGGGTCCTGGAACTTATTCTGGGCCTTCGTGAAGATCAGACCGAGCATGCCCTTCCCTTTGCCGAGTTCTTCAAGCAGATGACGATAGTGGTCGAACAGGTCGTCTCCGTCCCTCTTTAGCAGGCTGGGCCAACTGTACTTGTCGGGAATCTGGCTGGGCTGGTTGTACGGCGGCTTTGTCCGCTCGTCGGCCATCTTGAGGAAGAGCAAATACGTCAACTGCTCGACATAGTCGCCATAGCTCATCCCATCGTCGCGGAGGACGTTGCAGTAGTTCCAGAGTTTTTGGACAATCGAAGACGTACTCATTATGACGGTCTTTTTTTTATCTTCCGTTTCTTCCATTCAGCTTCTGACCAGTCATAATAGTCCGGGAGATGAAGATAGAGCTGCTGGGTTGCATCCGCGAGTTTAGAGAGATCAGACAGTTCATAGCTGCGCTCGCTTAGTTGATCGAATAAACCACCTTTACCTTTCCAGCAGTCGAGAATTCCCCGAAAAGAAAACAGTTCAGTGCCCGTTAAAATAATGACGGGGCTGTATGGCTTATGTCGCAAGCGCTTTTGTCGCTCCGCAAGAACAAAAGGTTGGATCAACTTAATGTCTGGCTTCTCAAGTGAATCCTTGAGCGTTGCAAAGAAGTGGCCCCATTCGTTTGAACAGCAGTCCGAGTTTTGTAAGTGGCGTCTCTGCTGATGCTCACGCTGCCAGTTTACCCGTCGGCAGCATCACGGCATACGCCTCATCAGGTGTTTGCTTGTCCAAGCTCGAATGCGGCCTGGATTGATTGTACCAATCCAGGTATTGCATGATCGACTGCCTGGCTTCGGTGACCGAGTCATACGCATACAAATATACCCGCTCGTATGTCACCGATTTCCACAGACGCTCGACGAACACATTATCCCTCCAGGCTCCGCGCCCGTCCATGCTGAGGTGACACCCCCGATCCTTGACGGCATGCACGAACTCCTGCGCGGTGAACTGGCTGCCTTGATGCTGCCGACGGGTAAACTGGCAGCGTGAGCATCAGCAGAGACGCCACTTACAAAGCTCGGCCGGCTGTTCAAACGAATGG
>JANYBU010000301.1 GCA_025360665.1 Nitrospira sp. | reverse complement strand
GTAAGAAGATTGTTCGGACTATCTCGGATGTGTGGCTGGCTTGTGCACCTATCGTGCAAGGAGCCACCGAATAATAGGGAGCGCGAGAAGCGAAAGGTGTCAGGACAATTTGTTTACCCGCTTGCGCTGATCTCCAGGCGGAGAGTAGGCTAAGTCCACTGGTTGTTCTGCTTTTCGGAGGCTCGCCATGTGGGTTGTCTTCCTCCTATTACTCCTGCTCCTGTTCATGCCTCTCTCCGTCCACGCGGAAGATCTTGGCGAGCTGAGCGCGAATCCTTACAATCCTGATTCCACGTCCAATCCCTACGGAGCCGGCAGCCCCTTCAAGCCGGACGGCATCAACAATCCCTTCAGTCCCTACGGCAGTCCCTTCAGCAACCAATCGGCGACGAATCCCTTCGCCACAGATGCGCCTCGGCTGTATGACCAGCAAGGGAACTATCGCGGCAAGCTGAGCGCGAACCCGTATGACCCCGATTCGACCAGTAACCCCTACGGCCGCTACGGCTCTCCGTTCTCACCGGACTCGATCAAGAATCCCTACGGCGCCGGAAGTCCCTACAGCCCCAGCAGTCCCGCGAATCCCTATGGCCGCGGCCTACGAATTGAAGGACGCTGATCCAACCGCTGAACCGCTCCACGTGATCTCATGGCTGCTTGATACCTCGGTCCTACACCTCGGCCACGGGTTTGTTGTCGTAGCCTCCGGCAGTGGCCGACCGGCTAGCACCTGCGAGGAGCACTACTCGCGCCAGCAAGACTGTCACTCCCGCTGCTTATCCCCCTCCGGCACGCCGGGTGACTGCACGCAGAATAGAGACGAAGACATAAGTACCTTACTCAGACGCTATACTCCTACGGATGGGAACCTCTCATGGCTCACGTCCTTTACAGAATACCAGTAGAGCTTTGGCAGCCTTTCTCGCAACATCAAGTTTCAAAGACAATCCGCAATACTGCGAGACCTCAGTAGATTAAAATGCTCAATGGTGTCGTTCAACCATACCCTCCTCGAATCATGCTTCTTTATAGCAACCTAAAATCGTGAGCTTTTGGGAGAGAGAATGGGCCTTGAGCTTGTTCCTAAATCAGTTATATAACCAGTCGCTGCTGTACCCATAAATTGACCTTGCGACTTTGATGCTGCCCTCCTAAAATGAACCTTGTCTTGGCTGTATCGCACTTCTTGTGCTTCTATTGTGTAGCGTTTTCCCAATCAAATGTCTGGCGGGACACTTTGGCGTAATGACCAACAATCTCGTTCTTGGCGACTCAGAGATCCGTTCGGTTCTTCGATCCCAGCTTTCCCAAAAACACGCCCATAAATCTCGCTCGGTCTTCATTGAGGAACTTGGGCTCTGCCGTGGACAGGTGAGAGTCGATCTTTCAGTCGTCAACGGCCTACTACATGGGTATGAGATCAAGTCGGATCGGGATAGCCTTCGACGCCTAAACAGTCAGGTGGAGCTCTATGGGAAAGTGTTTGATCGAGCAACACTAGTGGTGGGTGAGCGCCATTTGGCTGAAGCACTCGACAACGTGCCAGGATGGTGGGGGATCTTACTTGTTCACCGTTCGGCCAAGGAGCTACAGCTCAAAACCATACGCTCCCCACGCAGCAATCCCAAAAAAGATCCTCGCGCCTTGGTAGAATTGTTGTGGCTCGATGACGCTCTAGCATTGCTGGAGGAACGTGATGCCGCGCGAGGCTTTCGGGGGAAAGCCCGTTGGATTGTATGGGATCGAGTCTGCGAAATTTGCAGTCTCAACGAAATCGCCAGAGCCGTGCGGACACAGCTTAAGGCCAGGGCAAAGAAGCTAGTGCGTGTGTAACCACTGAAAGGTGATGGATAGTCCCCATCTGGCGCCATACCCCGGCAGACCCAAAACTCGGAGCTCCATCCGCCGCCGCCTTCATTGACTGACAGCCGTTGCAGTGGTCCGATCCATAAAACCCCGAGCGGAGGTTCCCATAAACAAGCTCATGAGCCAGGTCCGGAAACTGCTCGCCAGGACGCCTAGATCGTGTGCTCTGTCCCTTTATCAGTAACCAATCCTTTTCTAAGGTATACCGAACTGACGCAGACACCGGCATTATCAGAGGATTAAATCCCTCAACTCCTGCTGGATGTTGAATCGCACAGTCGCTAAAGGTCGGAAGGCGCTGCAGGCCAGTCCGACTTCCGTAAAGGTGGTTCTTCCACGCGCCCCAATCTGCACGCTCAACGAAGGCGTGCGAATTCCGCTCGACACTCCCCATACCCTTGGGAAAGGCGCATGCTGATACCGTAAACGTACGCCACCTTTGATGGTGAGGAACCTCCGCCATGAAGGCATCCGTCAGGGCTGTGATCCCTTCGACAATAAGATCTTCAACCCCCCCAAGGTCGATAATGAGATCTACCCGTTCAGACGTAAGTCCGTGTGTTCTCAAAAATGCATTGATCCGACTGGTAAGGTCACCTTCCTCAAACTCTACACGGGTTAATCGCAACGCCAGTCCATTCGTCCGATGAGAAAGAGCAGGAGTTACATCGGCCGTGCGTGATATTCCGGTGACAGGGGTAAATACAATACCGGCGTCTGATGCTCGTTGGAACACATCAGCAGCACTTGTCTGTCCGTCGGGTGCGAGTTCGCGCGCATCAAGGAAACATCTCGAATAGGAGCTGATGCTTTCCGCAAGATTCGCGAACGAAGTTTTTAGGTGAGCACTTAAAGTCTTGTGCTTCCTTTCCACAATCTCTAAAAGGGGAATTATCCGTGACTGAAGGAGCGGGGAAATGCGCTGGAGAGCCGCCTTCTCTCCACGCTTAACTTTGAGCACTGGAACGTAATGGTCTGGTCCAAATGTCATAGCCTATCCTCTACCTCGAGGATTCCAGAGTTGGAGTGGCGCAAGTTTGGTCTCAAGGTCCTCAAAGTAGGAAACAAGCGCATCTGAGGGTTTATTATTCTCACCGGAGAAACAAACAGCAACCGTCCGGTCCACTGCAGTTAACGGAGCAACCCTCTGACGTATTTCCTCCGGCCCAATCCTGTCGCAAAGCGCCAGCAAGACGGCCTCCATTACTACCACGCGTCCATCAAGCGCTGGGACAAAACCATCGACTCCTTTGAGTGCATAAAGGGCTCGCTTGTCGCCGGACAAAAACGGCTGCCCTTGCTCCGCAGCCACGGCAAAGATCTGAGCTTCCCCTGGATCAATCGCCTCAACTGCAGTCAGCTTCTCAAGCCAGGTGGCACTGGGTTGTGGTACGAGAGGAATTGCGTTGGCGACGGGAATCAATGCGTCGCAGGCATGTTCCCCATATAGTTTTCGAAGACGGCCTCTCCGGAGCATGAAAGGAAGCGCGGGTAATCTCCCGCACTCCTGCAACTTCGCGGCAAAAATTTGGGCTGCGTCTTCGAGTAGGCTAGCTATTCCAAGTTTGCAGAAAGCATCCGTATCAAACAGCAGCTTCATGACGCTCCGGCTCGCCAAAAACGCAGCGGAGCAGTGCGCGGTCGGTTTCGGTCGCAACCGTTAGATCAACATGCTGGTCGAATAACTGGCGTAATAGTCTTCGTGCGCCAGTGCCTCGGTAAAGAGCCTTCGCTGCCTGCGTAGCCGTTTGGTAGCTGCTAGGCGTAGCTTCCCGGCGGGCCCAAGCGAAGATCACCGTGCTAGCATCAGCGCCTGTCTGACGTTCGATTTCAGAGGCCTGACGTGCGAGATCTTTAAAATTAGTGCCATCAATCCTAGGGATGTTGTTGTCACCGATAAGGACATGGCTGGCGTATTGATCGGCACGACGCTCAATAGACGTGTCGTCCAGAATATCCTCCTCCTCGTCAACAACTGGCTGGTCGGGCGCACAATCAGCCGCAGCAATATGCCCAGCCTCATGCGAAATGACAAAAGCGACTCGCCCTGGTTCGTCATGTTTGTGGCCAAGCAGGATGACCTGTCGCCCTTCGACGATCCCTGCAATGCCTTGGAAGCTTGGGGTTGGGAGCACGTCGAGCGGGATAACCGGAATGCCTCGCCTCCAAAGATCTCCCGCAATGTCGTGCAAAGAAACCGACAGCCGAGGCCGCTGGATTAGATTACGCCAAGCCAGACCATCAGCTGGAAGCGCAGATGTCGCGATTGCCGGATCTCTGAGACTACGAACTACTGCGCCAGCAATCCTCATGGCGGCGTGAATGGCGGGCCCCAACCTGTCCCGGTCAATATCCTTAACACGCCTTAGCTTTGCCCCAGGGTATGCTGGCGCAGCCAATGTGGTATTGGGATCTCTGACCTTCTCAAGCGATAGGCCAAGGAAGCGCGCGATTCGGACTTCGATGTCTTCGAGGAGCCGAGGTTCCTGCAGACAGGCATCGTCCCACCAGTCTGGCAATATTGCAGAATGCAAGAACTCGTTCTTGAAACCAGCCTTGGACAACCGGTTTGTTAGGGTCCTGAATGTGTGCCTCGTCAGAGGATTTCTCCGTTCTTGTTCAATCCGGTTTTTATGTTACTCACATGGAAAGTCTTGGGCGCGGCATTTTAGCACCATATATCCTTGAACACCACGTATGGGCAGGTAAGCGGCAAAGCTACTGCCTAACCGGTTCCAAATGCCTCCTGCCTGGGAGGTGTCCTGCCAGTAAATTCTCCTTGAGAGAGTTTACTTCAGACCCCAGCTACACGAGTAATTCTTTGTACTGCCCCGCTTAAAATGCGGAGAGGGAGCTAAGTCAGTCGGATACAGGAACCCCACTGAGTTTATTCAAGATTCATTGCGCAGAAGACAGCCGAAGATCTCTCACCAGAGGAACGAGCGGGTGCATCCAGCTGTCCCGTAAGAAGTGGAGACACGGAAAGGACGGGATTCTCTGCAGAATTGAAGGCTAGCAATGTTCAACAAACTGTCCACTGATAATAGAACTGCGCCGTCTCCCTGTCTTGCCTCTCATCCCACTATGTCTCGTGCTCCGATGCCGCACTTGCCACGTGTGCTGACTGAGCCACGTGAGGGTGGAGAGAGTTCTGTTGATTCTTGAGGTCTTGGACACTGGCTTCCAGCTGCGCCTGCTCCGCACGGAGTAATGTCACTCGCTGTTCGAGACGCCTCCGCTCCAGTTCCAGTTCGGCTGCGTGGATCACCTTCCCGGCCTGGGCGACCATTCCGTTCAGCACACGCGTCCGTTGCCTGCCCACCGCACCGGCTCGTACCAGCGCTTCCGCCACGGCTTCAGCCTCTTCTTCCGCAAAACCGAGTTCGTTGAGCCGTTGATGCCGTCGGAGAAACTCCGCCACGTCTGGAGCCTCAATGCCGGCCTTGATCAGGAAAGCCACCCCCTGAATCGCCGCCTCCGCCATGGTCCAGGTCCACGACTGGGGAAGGGCCATGAGGCACTCGATCAATCGAAGCGCTTCGGGGACATCCTCAAACCGGCACCGGTGTGTCCTGAGGGTGGCCTCAGCAGCCAGGTACCCATGGAGGTCATCGATCTCGACGTGGGCCCGGTTCAGCGTCCGTGCCAAACTCACAATCTTCCACAAGGTCGCGACGGTCTCTGGCTGCCCCTGCCACTTGACGTAGACCTCGAAGAGGAGGTGCAGCACCTCATCCACGGGACGGCCTGTCTCTACGGCGAGCCACGCGAGCCGCCCGCGCAGCGTATCGCTCAAGGCCAAGTCTGGTAAATATGGCTCTCGCCGGATTTTCGGGATTTGGAGCGCGATGGTCTGCGAGGGACTCGCCCCGGCCTCGGCAGGTACGGGTGCGCGCTGGTCCTTCCCCGCAAGATCGGTCCGGGGACGCGCCTGGGGGTTCAGCGAAAAATCGGTGAGCCGCTCCAGCCATCCCGCGCGCGTCCAGGCCATCGTCTCGGCCAGGATCCCGACCCCATGCGCAACCTGCGCAATCGCCTCAGCCGGGTCGGGCAGCCACGCGGTCATGCCGGTGCACAAGTTGACGATCCCGAGCAGATCGACGCGCTCCGCGGCGTCAGGACTCAAGATCGCTCGAAGCAACTCGATAATCCTCCGGTCGGACCCCTGGCACTCGTTCGCAGGGGCAGACAAGGTGAGAGGCGTCTGCGCCCGGGCGGCGATGAGTGCGGTTTCGCCCGTGAGCGCCATGTCCGGCATGACCACCCTATCCAGATTCGCGATGAGGGCCCGCCGAATGAGTGGCGCGGACAACCCGAGGCGCTGCTCCCATGTCGGCTGGGTCCCGGGATTCACAATCACCAAGGGGACACAGCGCACCGTGAGCTGGGCGTTCTCGATGGGGACGACCAATCGGCCGGACAAGAGCGGCATGAGCGCCGCCCGCACAGGAGGCG
This sequence comes from Nitrospira sp., assembly GCA_025360665.1. GTDB lineage: Bacteria > Nitrospirota > Nitrospiria > Nitrospirales > Nitrospiraceae > Palsa-1315. The sequence continues at coordinate 9,462 of JANYBU010000301.1, read as the reverse complement.
CGGCCGTCTGAAACTCATCCAGCACGACGAGGGACGTGTCCAGCAATTCGCGCTTGTAAACCACATTGCCCGTGGCGTCCCGCCGGACGAACAAGGATTTTCCCGCTTCGCTCCCACACTCCACAATGTGGCGTCCGGGATCCAGACCGAGAGCGTGACAGAGAAAGAATCCGAGGGAGGATTTCCATTTGAGGGTCCCGCCTGCACAGACAAAGAACGGATGTCGGTCCGCCCGCGTCTCGTACTGGCGACAAATGACGGCAGCCAGCGCGAGCTCGAACAGAGCGCGATGCACGTCGGTCGGCAGGTGCTGAGCCGGCGGGAAGACGGCATCGAACCGATTCCACTGCTGACCGCACTGCGCGGCCTGCAGTTGGCGAAGGCCCGCGTCGGTGGCTTGATAGAGCCGTCCCTCCCGCACGAGCCACCCCAGCTGGAGCAGGCGCTTGGCATGGCGGTAGGCTGTTCCTTTCGGAATCGTTTGGAGCAACGGTTTCAACGGACGAAAACCCTCTGCACAGTGTGTCAGGAGCGCCGAATCGATCGGATCCATGGAATGCCTCCTCTGTGATAGGTCCAACTTCTGGTCCGTGGCCCAGCTGTGCCTGGGACTCCACCGGGACTCGACGTGACACTCCACTGGGATTGTGGGACACGGACCGGCTCGTCCCACCTTCAGCACATCGAGACTCACCCATGCCCTCCGTTCGGTCTGAGGGGAGGCACCGGGAGGGAACCGTTGGAGGCCGCTCGTGCCGCTCCTCGATCCCGACCATCCCCGACTGTGCCCCGCGGCGCGGACTCGTCCCGCCGGCTCCGTGGGGATCCCCAGGTGCATGAGCACTCCCCGACCCCGCGACGACCGCCCAGCCTGACGCGCCCTGGTGCTGGTTCTCCGCATGCGCGCGTGGACCAGATGCATGCATTGACGTGGCGCGTACGCAGACCGCACAACGCGGGACAACGGAAAACACCGGGTGGCACGAGTGCATGAGATCGGCGCGGTGCTCGGCATGGGCGGGCCCTTAGGTCGCGCGCGGCGGGCGGGGCTTTTTCGCTGCGTCAGGTGTCGGTCCGCGCCCGGCCTTGCGATGCCGCCGGTACCAGCGCTGGAAGGTGGTTCGATTGCGACAGGACACGGAACAGTAACGCTGGCGTCGTTCCCGTACGAACAGGCGCCCGCATCCGGGAGCCGCGCAGCGACTCAGGCGCTCGTAAAAGGTCGCGAGGTCCCCCAGCAGCACATACGCCAGCGCATCGCGGAGATCATGCGCCTCAGGATGATCCTGCAGGCAGTCGCCACTCCATGTCCGGCGCAGCGTGACCTCCGCCTGCAACGCCGTCCGCCCGACGACGCTGACCAGAGATTGACGCAACAGCGTCTGGACCGAGACCCGGATCAGCGCGAGCTTCTCCGCCACGGATTTCTGGTGATCCTCACCCCGTAGCGGGAGGGCAAGGGTCGTCGGCTCCGTCTGAGAGAGGTCCATGATCTGTCCGTCGCCCTCGGCCCGCAGGGTTACGGTCTTGAGACAGGCGCCGAGAGTCCGGATGAGCCGGCGCTCCGGCCCCGGATCCGTCGGGCCCGACGCCTGTTGCGCAAACTCGACCAGCCAACGGAGCCGCGCCACGCCGATGAGCGGCTGAACGGGCGGCTCTTCTGGCGGCTTCATGGATCCGGGCGTCTTGCGGGGCATCGGTCCTCCCATGATTAGTTATAATTGTTATAAAGCATAATATGCCTATTTATCGGCTGAGTCAACTTTGTATCAAATCATTATAGTGCTAACTATTGACTATATCAATTATGACATGGTAGACTCCGCTCGGAGCGTCGCGCAGAGGTGCGCGCGGGGAGAGACCGGAAGGGTGACGGTCCCCGGCGGGGCTGGGAGGAATCTGTGACGGAATTGGTAACGGAGCAGCAAGCCGCAACGCTCTTGCACGTGTCGGTCAAATGTCTGCAGGGCTGGCGCAGCCGGGGCGGCGGCCCGCCCTTCGTCAAGCTCGGCCGGTGCGTGCGCTATGCGGTGCCGGCTCTCGAGGCCTTTGTCCAGGAGGCCGTTCGCCGCAGCACGAGCGATCCGGGTCCGGCCCTCCCCGGCCGGCCGGGCATCCGCGTGGATCATGTGCTCGAGAAAACGGGGCGACGGCTGGATCGCCTGGCGCCGGCACCTGCCCTGCCGCCCGCGAAACCGCGCTAAGCGCTTCGAACGCCTACACCCTGCCTACACGGCGCTCCGTGCATTCGGATCAGAGCCAACCCCGTCCTCACAAATCAATGCGTTGAGAGGCTAGCGCTGATTCGGGTCTGCTGATCCCCCATCAGCAGGTGATGTGTGTGGTCGGCGGCAGACGCCCCGATTCGGCGAGGCATGACTGACCTTTGGGTTATGAGGCTGATTAACGCGTATTCTTGAACTCCCTGTTTTGACTCTGATTTCCCGGTTTTTTATTGATAGACAAGGCGTTACGAATATTCTATCTCGTCGGGTCTATTCGATCTGTTCTAGTCTTTTCGGCTGTGCTTGAGCACAAAACGAGCACAGCGGAGTGGGGTGAACCCCTCGGTTGAGACACCAGAATGAGCACACTCGTGTTGGCCGGATGTTTTTTCTCATCCTCTTCATTCTCTCAAGGTCAGCGCCTTCCGCCGGCTGAAAAAACTGTATGGTCGCGGCGCCGGATGGATTGACTGGCGTTACCGCGTGCTCGAACTCCTCCGGCGGGCGGTAGCCCAGCGCTGAATGGAGTCGCACCCGGTTATAGTACTGTTCGATGAAGACCTCGATGTTCCTGCGCAGGTGCCCGAGATCCCGATACCGGTTCGCGTAGATCTCCTCTCGCTTGAGCGTCTTCAGAAAGCTCTCGCAGCTGGCGTTGTCGTACGGGTTCGCTGGCCGGCTCATGCTCGGAATCATGTGGTGGTGGTGCAGGAGCTGCACATACGCGCCCGAGGCATACTGGACGCCACGATCGGAATGGTGGACCAACCCGGACGGCGGGTGCCGCTCCGCAAGGGCATGCGCCAGCGCCGCGATCGGCAACCGGGCGGCCAGCGTGCGGTCCAGCGCCCAGCCCACGACCGTGCGTGAATACGCATCGAGCATCACCGCCAGGTAGACGAACTCGCCCTTCAGCCGGATGTAGGTGATGTCCGCCACCCAGAGTTGATTGATCCCGGTCAACGTCAGGCGACGGGCGAGATTCAGAGAGACCTCCAGGTCATGCGGCGCATCGGTCGTGACCACGAAGGCTCGCGGTTGGATGGCGAGGAGGTTGTCTTCCCGCATGAGCCGCGCCACCCGCGTGTGGTGCACCAGCAGACCACGTCGGCGCCGTTCCGCCGTGATCCGCCGATAGCCATACCGGCGCCGATGCGCCAGCGCGATCTGCTGAATCTCGGCTCGCACCATCATCTCTTCCTCCACGGGCTGGGATTCCTGCCACGACCGGTAGAACCCCGCCCGGCTCACCTCGGCCACCTGACACATCCGCTCGATCCGCAACCCGCCTTGCCCCGACATCACGACCCGGATCTGGGCGTCGATGCCCGCGCGCCAGTCTTGCCGCTCTGCTGGCGTCGCGCCTCGACTTGTGGCAAGGCCCCTTTGAAAAAATCCACCGCCAAGACCTTCTCGGCCAACACCCGCTTGAGTCGGCTGGCCTCGTTCCGGAGCGTCGCCTCTCGCGCATTCGCTGGCGGTGCCCCACTGCAGTCCAGCGCCTCCAGCTTCTCGCGCCACCCATACAACAGCCGTCGACTGATGCCGAGTTCCTTTGCCAACTCCACGATGTGCTCGCAGTGGTTCAGCCGTTCCACGGCCATCTGCCGAAAGACCTTCGGAAACTTACCCACGCGTTTCTTGGCCACCTGCCACCCCCTTCTTGTGTCCAGTGTGCCAATTCGCCGTGTCTCAATCTAGGGGGTCAGTCCAGCATCGTTCAGTCACCGGTATCCTGTTGGTCCTGCTCAGGCTGTGATCCAGCCTTTGGTATATTGTGTGATGTGGTAAATCTGCCGGGCGCCCCTGCGATCGGCGACTGCTGGAAGATCGAGGAGGGCGCTTGAAACAGATGGTCTGAAACCTGGGCTGGAACCTTGCAGGCAGACATAGCGAGCGGTATGCTATGGACCAGCTGGAAAATCTACGTCGAATTCCGGTTTCCTCACGCGAGATATCCTTCGCTGCAGAGAAAGATCGGCTTCTCCGTCAAGATGTGGGGAACTGCACCGAGCGGGGGCCGGTGAGAGAGGAGCGCATCATGGCAAAAATCCTCCTGGTCGGCATGGCGACACTCCTGGGATTCTTGCCGGGGATCGGCCTGGCAGGAGATCTGACCCCACGCGAAATCTACGAAGGCAGCTCGCCAGCTGTCGTGATGATCCTGGGCTACTCTCACAGCGGACAACATGGCAGCGGCGGCACTGGCTCCATCATCCAGCAAGACGGGCTCGTCTTGACAAACGCGCATGTCGTGATCGACGAGCATACCGGCAAGCCCTTTCCCCGCTTGACCATCTACTTGAAGCCGAATCGTGTAACCGGCGACCGGAAGGTGGATTTGTCACGGAGCGGCAAGGCGAGTGTGGTGGCCTTTTCAGAGCCGTTGGATCTGGCGCTGCTGAAGCTCGATGGGCTGCCTGGACCCTTTCCGGTTCTCGAACTGGACGACTCCGATCGGGCCGAGATCGGCGATCGCGTGGTGGCGATCGGGCATCCGGAACAAGGCGGACTCTGGACCTTGACCACGGGCACTATCAGCGCAGAATTCGAGAACTTTAACGCCACGAAGGGCAAGTCGGTGTTTCAGACGGAAACGGGACTGAACCGCGGCAACTCCGGAGGACCGTTGCTCGATACAGACGGCCGCATGATCGGGGTCAATACGGCCATCGCCCGCGTGGCACCGGATGGGCTGCCGATTACCAGTATCAGCTTCTCCTTAAAATCCAACGTGGCCAAGCAGTGGTTGCGTGATCAGGGTATTTCGACCCGCGAAGCGCTGGCTCACTCCGATACCCCAAGCGTCGACAAATCCACTGAGCCTTCTGTTCTTCTGCCTCGCGGACACACGACCCAGCCGGGGAATTCTCTAGCCGCTCCCCCGACCCCCTCTCCCTCTCCTTCCCCTGTGGTTAAGGCAGAGACCGTGCCCTCCCCTCGACCCTACAATCTGGATCGCCTCATCAACGAACGGAACCGCGCCGAGGCGGACCTCGAGGATATGATCAAGGAGATGCGGGGCAAACTGGGCGGGAGATGAGGACCTCGCCGAGTACGTGTCGATCAGCCATGATCAAGCACAGCTCGATCAATGTACGAGCGATCCGCCGGGTCTCCTCAACCTATTACAGTAACGGGGAGACCCGCTTTCGGTTACAAGGCCACGGCACAGGTCCCGTTGCCAATAGAGATACGGGTCTTGATCGAGACGCGCCGGCACTTTCTTCAACGTTGCTCGCCATGACGAGTCCCGTTATTTCGGGTTCACTGCCTGATAATCAATGATGAACCGTCCGACAGCCTCTGAGATTCTCGTGCGAATGTCGAGCACTCGAGGGGCACTGAGCCAACTCGGAGATGCAGGGCCTTCCCATGTGGTCGCAAAGAATTCTGTCGGTGGATCCCGGGAGAGCTGAACCAGTTGTTTTAACGTCAGACCGATCGAGTATGCGGTGACATTCACGGCGGGACCCGTAATTGGGTAGACAGCGACGTAGAGATAGGGGGCCCCGGGAGAGTTCGCGATCTCAGAGATGGTTAAGACGCGCAGGCCGGCCTGTCGCAGTCGCCCTTCGATGTCGCGTGTGAGCTGCTCTCGGCTCAACCCTTCTCGTTCAACATCGTCAGGGAGATACTCCACGAGCACCGAGATCTCTCCGAGTCCTCGTAGCGTCTCACGTTTGTCACCGGAAAAGGCGAATCCTATGATGGGCCACCACAGCGTCAGGCCTAACAGAATAAGCACGCTAAGGCGCATGGCCCCCCCCCTGGTCGGTGTTCCGCACGATAGCTGGCCGTCTAAGATCGCTTCCTCTTCAGTGCCCTAATGCGGGGCATTCCCATTGATCGACAGGGTTTCGCCGCTCAGTTCCACCGCTCCTCTCACATTTAGGTTATGCAGGAGATGGTCCATCTTCCCACCGAGCAACTTCTGCAACTCCCCGCGCACCGCCGGCTCCTTCAGAAATCCCTCGGTGTGATAGCTCCCGGCCCAGTTGGCAATCATGGCGCGTTGGGTGGCTTGATCACCTTACCAGCCCCGGGGTTCGCGAACACAGCGACGACGCCAATGATGGCGATCCAGCAGAGCAACTAGGAAATTTCTTATGGATCCTTTTGACGTGGTCACGCTCACAGCGGTGATGGAGCGCACCTGCGACATCTCAGCGGCATGCTCGACCCGAGAGGGAATCAGGCCGAAATCACCCACTCGGGAAGGAGAAGAGCCAATAAAAAAGACCTCGGCTGTCTACGAAGTAAGTGGAGTGGGGCTCTATTTCTCTACTGAAAGCGTTTCCAACTCGGGTCGGGATCAAATTCGGTCATCTCAGCCGCCCGTGCCGCCGTATTTTGACCGAGATCCTTTTGGTAGACCACTCCGTCTTGGATGACCATGAAGCTCACCACACCGGACATGCCGTAGCGGGCCGGATAGGCGAGGATGACAACCCCCCCCAGTAGTTTGCCGTGGGCCCAATAGTCGTATGCACCTCCCGGCGCATGCTTACCTTGCTTCGTGAGCATTCGATACAGATAGCCATGAAAGGGCGTCAACGCGGTCGAGTCGGATGTGACGGGCCCTTCGTTTGCTGCGGCTGCGAGCAAGGGCCCGATTGGACTCACGGGCTCGTCTTCGCGGGTCTCCCAATACAGGCCGTCCCGCTTGCCGGGCGAGCTGACGAATTTCGAGGCGAATCCCGGAATGCCGACGCCATCCGCATCTTGCCTCGCATACTCACGCTCGGCCTCGACGATCGCGAGACACACCTGGATTGCGGCAAGCTCATTGCGGCCGATGTGTCGGTTCAGGGTCTCTTCCGCGGCATGGTGCGCATCGAAACGCCATCCTTTCTCCGATTTTACCAGCGGGATCGGCATGGGCCACTCGTCGCGGCCGATGGTCAAGATCGCGCGCGTGTTGTTCTCTTCGAGCACCACTTTGTTGGCATCCGCATATGCTTTGAGAAACCGGTTGCGCCATTGTGCATCTGCTGCCGGATCGCCCGAGTCAAACAACTCTAGACCGTCGGCGCCTAAGAGCGTTTGCAATACAGATGGATCGTTCAACTTGATGGTTTCCACGAACGCCTGCATCCCCTCCTCAGCGGAGGAAAACGTCGTCTGCACGAAGAATTCACTCGAGGCCGCGGACGGCATCGCCAACAACAGGACAGTCAGCATCGAGAACGGAAATCGTCCGAAATGAACAGAGAGTCGCATATTACCTGCCGTGACGGCCTCCGCCGCCGTTATGGAATCCCCCGCCGCCCCCGCCCCCGCCACGGGGAACACTGGCATTGCCGCGTGCTCCGAAGTTCTGCGCGGATGCTCCATGGCCGATGCCTTCGAAGGCATGGGGTCGCGGTTCGCTGCCTCGAAACCCGGAGGGGGCAGACATCGACGGACGGCCCCCTGCAAAGCTGCTGCGGGCGTTGGCACGATGTCCGAAGGCCTCGCGACTCCCGGGAAAAGCCGGGGAGGGATAGTGCCCGCGGAAATCCTGTCGGACCGGCGCCGAGGCGGGCGCGCGCCCATACTGCTGACGCACCGCGGCCTCCCGGTAGGTGACGCCTCGGCGGTGGACAGGGTCGTGTGTCCAGGCTCTGGTGGCAGTATTGTGATAATAAAAGTTGTTGACGGTCACCACATTGACCTGTCGATGCGGCCAGTCGAAGGCGCCGAAGAAGAAACCGGCTCCCACCGTGGTGCCCGGGCCCCACACATACCCGGTGCCCAGCCGGGAACCCACGAAGTAGCCAGGCCAAGGTCGCCAGAACACCGGCGGATAGGCCGGCCACCACCAGGGGCCATAGGTGATCATGGGATCGTAGTAGGGAACATACACCACTTGCGGGTCCGGCGATGTGATCGAAATGTTCTGCCTCTCCTGGTCGATACGAACCTGGTCGGTCGACTGGAGACTGCCGTTGGCTGACGCGCGCTGACGCAAGTTCTGAACGGTGTCCATGACTTCCGGCTGTTGCGAAAGGAATGCGTCGCCGAGCCGTTCCGTCCAGTCCAGTTTCTCATCCATCATCGCCAGCACGTTCGGGAATGCCACGAGCGACTTCACGCTGGGCTCCCAATTGTTTTGGTCGGTCGCTTTGACTGCCTGGTCGCCCTGAAGCGTCGAGTGCGCCTTCACCCAGCGGGCTGCCTCGACAATTTCCAGGGGATAGGTCGAGGCCATCAAAATGTGTGAGAGCAGCGAGTCGGGATACAAGGCAATCGGCGCCAGCATCTGATCGAGTTCTGGCTGCGTGAACAGCACCTTGTCTTTGGTCCCTCGCTCCGGCGTGGTGAATTCCATTGCTGTGCGTTGCTTGGCCATCGGCGGCGCCGCATCGGGGTTATAGATGCTGTCATACTCACTGCAATCGTCGGACTCCTTCGGTGCGGTGGTCCAGAAGTCTCCATGGGGGCTGTGACAACGCCAAACGTAGGCTGAGACGGGACTTGTCCAAAGAAATAGCAAATGAACAGCAAGCACAACGGCGGTCAGATGAGACATGCTGCGCGTCTCCTGCTTTTCACGTATGCCGCATGATATCTCCACGTCTTTAATACTATACGACACGAAGTGCTTTCACCATAGTGTTGCGTTAGAGTTGTGCCCCGCTCAAACGATACTCAGACAGGTCCAAAACAACTGTCGATCTCGCCCTCCCACTTTTATGTCAGAAAATTCTGTCAGGAAACTGACCTGCCCCCTATAAACCAAGCCGGATCTGGAGTTACGCTTTCGACCGGCGAAAGGAGGGGGCATGGCACGAAAACGGTATACGGCGGAAGAGATCATCGGGCAGTGACGGACCATCGAAATCGAGCTGGGCAAAGGGCTTGCGGTGGTCGAGGCCTGTCGGAAGCTGGGGATCACGGAACAGACCTACTATCGGTGGAAGAAAGAGTATGGCGGACTCCGGGTCGATCAAGCCAAACGGCTGAAGGGCCTGGAGCAGGAGCATGTACGCCTGAAGCGCTTGGTGGCCGATCTCTCGCTCGACAAGAGTCTCGTGAAGGAGGTGGCCGCGGGACACTGCTAAGCCCGGCCCGACGCCGAGAAGCGGTGTGCCATGCGCAGGCCACGCGCTCGGTCTCCGAACGCCGGGCGTGTCGAGTGGTGGGGCAATGCCGGGCCACTCAGCAATATGTGCCCACCCACACCGAGGGCGAGGATCGGCTGCAGACACGGATCATCGCGCTGGCCCATGAGTACGGTCGTTACGGGTACCGG
>JANYBU010000281.1 GCA_025360665.1 Nitrospira sp. | reverse complement strand
CTAGGATTGCCATCCTCACCGGATTGACGCGCAAGGAAGTGCAACGTTTGTTGGCGCAACCGCCCGATACCGAATCCGTCGTGGAGGAAGAGTATCACCGGGCTTCGCGGGTCATCACAGGATGGGTGCGGGACCCGGACTTTGGGGACGGGAGAGGCCATCCTCATCCACTTCGGATGGAAGGGAATCGCGCATCATTCAGTGAGTTGGTTAAACGCTACAGTGGAGACATCCCTGTGCGCGCGATGCTGGACGAATTGCTACGGGTCGGCGCCGTGAAACAGCTGAAAGATGGACGGATTTGCCTTCTCTCTCGGGGTTATATCCCTCAGAAAGGTCCGGTCGAGAAATTGCAAGTTCTTGGAACTGACACCGCCGATCTCATCTCAACCATCGACCATAACGTGTATCAGAAACCATCCAAGCCCCGCTTCCAACGCAAGGTCATGTATGACAACGTGCCTGTCGAGGCTGCAAAGGAATTTCAGATCCTTGCCGCCGCCCAGGGGCAGGAATTGTTGGAGGCGATCGACCGTTGGCTTGCTCATCGAGATCGTGATGTGAATCCAGCTTCGAAGGGGACCGGTCGTGTCCGTGTGGGGCTCGGGATTTATCATTTTGAAGAACAGCAGGAATCCGACTCAGAGAGCCCTTCATCATGAGACAGCCTGCACGTCAGAACGTCGCGTCCCTCATAGGTCTGTTCATTCTGCTGGCATCGTGCGGCCCAAGTCCTCAGGCTGGCGGAGGAATCGGGGGGACAGGCAATTCGGCCTCGGTGGTCTCTGGCCCAATCACCGGATTCGGCAGCGTCTTTGTCTCCGGATACGAATACGACACTGGACTCACGTCGATGACGGTCGACGGGAAACCCGGCAGCCAAAGCGACCTCAAAAAAGGGATGGTTGTTCTCGTCAACGCCACGTTGACCCACAACTACGGGACCAGCGAGCCTCCACAACGAACGGCCAATACGCTGGTCTATGAAGATACCGTTGAGGGGATTGTCCAATCGGTGGCCCCGGATGGGTCGAGTCTCGTTGTCTTGGGTCAGACGGTGGTGATCACGACGACGACCATCATCGACCTCAGCGTACCTACCCTCGGTAATTTGAATCGGAACGACCTGGTGGAAGTGAGCGGCTTCGTATCCGGTCCAGGTACTGTGGTCGCCACACTCATCGACCGCAAGATAGGCGCTGCCGACTATCAGGTGAAAGGATTCATCACTCAGCACGATGAACGCAGCAAGTCTTTTACCATCGGCAGCTTGGCGGTGGACTACACTGGTGCGGACATTGGCCAGATGCCAAATCCTGCCGGGAATGCCTGGAACGGTCTGCTGGTGGACGTTCGCGGAAGCCAGACTTCACCCGGAGGACCGGGGCCGTACGGCATCCGGATGACCGCGACCAAAGTGAAGTTGGAAGGATTAGGCACCAAAGACGGCGAGGACGTCGAGGTTGAAGAATTCGTGACCCAGATGCTCGGTCCAGGCGACTTCTTCCTCGGCAACGTGCATGTGCAGACAAGCGCCGGCACGACCTTCGAAGGTGGAACCCTCAACGACATCCTGGTCGGTGCCCATCTGGAGGTGCACGGTTCGCTGGTCGGCGGCATTGTGAACGCGACGAAAGTGGAATTTAAAGGAGAGACGGAACTGCAGGCAAATGTGGCCGCGATCAATCCGAGCGACAACACCTTGACCTTGACGGGCTTACCGGCCCTTGTTATCCAATTCGACGGTAAGACAGCCCTCCATGGTCAGGGGAATCCACGACACCTCAACGATCTTCGCAGTGGCGACCATCTCCAGATTCATGGGCAACTACGTGACGGGAATACCGTCTTGGCCAAAGAAGTGGAGCGGAGTGACCCCACGTCGAACGTGCAGGTGCAGGGCTTGGTCACGTCTGCCGCAGATCCGATCATCGTCCTGCTCGGGGCTTCCATCGACACGTCATCGATTCCTGAGAGCGGATTTCGTGGACGTTATGGAGTGATCGGAAGAAGTGCCTTCTTCAGCGGTCTCTCAAGCGGCAAGAAAGTCGTCCTTCGCGGGACCTATCAGGCAAATACTGTTACGTGGTCATCGGCCTTGCGTGGCGATTAGCCATAGAACGGCATGCTATCTCCCGCCTGGTATTCCTCTCCCGCCGGACCGATATTTTCGCGCCCCGCCACTACTCGCCAATTATTTTCCGGGAATAAGTCTGAAATCATCTTCCGCCGTCTCATCATCGGTATTGCCTTAATCTGCAGCTGGAACAGCGGGTACGCATGGGCCGACAGTCTTGAATCGGCGTTGATGCCGGGCCAAGTCATTCAGGAGCATGCGAAATGGGAAGAGGACTGCGCAAAGTGCCACAAACGGTTCGACAAAGCGGCACAAACTCGGCTCTGCCAGGATTGCCACAAAGATGTCAGGGAGGACATCGATCGCAAGCAGAGATTTCATGGTCGGTTGACGGAGCAACGGGAATGTAAGGACTGCCACACAGACCACAAAGGGCGAGGGGAGAACATCGCCCCGATCAACGAATCGACTTTCAACCACTCGCACACGAATTTTGCACTCAACGGCGCCCACGCCGATTCGAAGAAAGCAGACTGCAAAGCCTGCCACAAGCCCAAGTTCAAGTATCGGGATGCCCCTTCAGATTGCCAGGCCTGCCACAAGAAAGATGACTACCACAAAGGCGTGTTCGGCCCCAAGTGCGAGACCTGTCACAGCGAAAAGGACTGGAAAACACCTCCGTTCAATCACGACAAGGACACGAAGTATCCACTGCTAGGCAAGCATAGAACAACGAAGTGTGAGAATTGCCACAAGGTCCCGGTGGCGAAGGAGAAAACTCCGACGGCTTGCTATGCGTGTCACAAGAAGGACGACAAGCACGAAGGAGCGTTAGGTCGAGCGTGTGAATCCTGCCATACAGAAAAAGATTGGAAAGATACGCCCTCGTTCGACCATGACAAGACCAAGTTCCTACTCCGAGGCAAGCATATCGACACGAAGTGCAAAGACTGCCATTCCGATCAACGCTATAAACCAACACCGGTCGATTGCTACTCCTGCCACAAGAAGAAGGACGTGCATCAGGGCGCTCTCGGAAAGACGTGCGAGACCTGTCACACAGAAAAGAAATGGATGGACCTCGACCGCTTCGATCATGACAAGTCGAAATTCCGTCTGCGAGGGGGACATATCCTCGCGCGTTGCAAAGGCTGTCACAGTGACCAGCGATATCGTCCGACTCCGACCGACTGCTACGCGTGTCATAAGAAGGACGATTCGCACAAGGGCCGATTCGGAGAGCGATGTGAATCCTGTCATACCGACCGGCGTTGGAAAGAGATCGTCTTCGATCACGACCGTCAGACCAAATACCCGCTACGAGACAAACACAGAGGCCTCACATGCGAGAGCTGTCACAAAGGCCGCCTCTACAACGACAAGACGCCGACAGCCTGTTACGCCTGCCACCGAAAGGAAGACATCCATAACGGGGTGTTTGGTGAGGGGTGCGATACCTGCCACAACGAAAAGGGCTGGAAACTCTCCTCGTTCGACCACGATCGAGATACCAAGTACATGCTGTTCGGCAGGCACGTGGAGGTGAAGTGCGAGGGTTGTCACACGATGCCGTCAACAAAAGGCACAACCCCGACAACCTGCGTTGCCTGCCACAACAAAGACGATACGCACAAGGGACAATATGGGGACCGATGTGAGTCATGCCACATCGCCAAGAGCTGGAAAGATAGTATGTTCGATCATGACCGCGACACGAAATACGTCTTGCGCGACCAACATCGGTCGGTGCGATGCCAAAGTTGTCACAAGGGCCACTTATATAAAGACAAGACACTGACAAGTTGCCAGTCCTGTCACAGCAAAGATGATGTTCACAAAGGCCAGTTCGGGGATCGCTGCGAGGAATGTCACACGGAAAAGAAATGGAAATCCGTCCTATTCGATCACGATCGTCTCACGAAATTTCCATTGCGCGGGAGACATTTCATCATTACCTGCGAGAGTTGTCATACCGGGCACCTCTATAAAGACAAATTGAAGACCGACTGCTACTCCTGTCACAAGAAAGATGACAAGCATAAGGGACAGGAGGGCTTCAAATGCGAAACCTGCCATTCGGAGGATCAGTGGCGCAAGGTTGTGTTCGACCATGAGACGTCCGCATTCCCCTTGCGGGGCGCCCACGACATCACTCCCTGCCGAAAATGCCACCAAGCGCTGACCTTTAAGGACGCGCCCTCAGCCTGCATCGCTTGTCACGAGAAAGAGGATATCCATAAACGGCGATTGGGTACGGAATGTCAGACCTGCCACAATGCCAGAAACTGGAAGCTATGGGAGTTCGATCACAATACTCGCACCAGCTTCATATTGGACGGCGCCCACGCGCCCTTGGATTGCTACGCCTGTCACGCCAAGCCGATGGGGAAAAAGGTTGCCGTCAGCAGCGCCTGTGCGGGTTGCCACAGGAAAGACGATAAACACGAAGGGGGATTCGGGCCGCAATGCGATCGCTGTCACGTGACCGTCTTGTGGAAGACGATCAAAGCCGGCAGCGGGGCCTTTCGGAGCCGGTAACCTGGCGCTGCATGAAACCTATGCGCGCCCGATCGCTGCCGCAGTCGGAGTTATTGTGCTTCGGCAATCACACGGAGGACACGATGGTTCCCCGCATCTGCCACCACAATGTTGCCCAATGCGTCCTGGGCTAGTCCCACGGGGTTATTGAGTTCGGCAGATAACGCCCTGGTCCCATTCCCAGACGATCCACGCGTCCCGACGCCCACCACAGTCGTAATGATGCCCGACATATGGTCGATTTGACGAATGCGATTGTTGAATGTATCGGCAATGAGGATATTGCCCTTCGCATCGACAGCCAATTCAGAAGGCTGCATCAGTTCGGCCTTGCTCGCGAAGTCCCCGTCGCCTCCAAACCCCTGCGCACCGGTCCCTGCGATCGTCGTGATCGTCCCCGTGCGGGTATCCAACCGCCGGACTCGGTCGTTGAAGGTGTCGGCGATTAACACCCGGCCATGGCCATCGGTCGCCACCGCCGTGAGACCATTCAGTTGCGCCGCCGTTCCGGTACCACCATCCCTCGAAAAACCCGGTGTGCCAGTTCCCGCCAGCGTGGAAATCATGCCGGTAGCCTTTTCGACCAGCCGGACCCGATGGTTCGCCGTGTCGGCAATCAGGAGGTTCCCGGCCAGGTCGACGGAGATTCCGGTGGGCTCCGACAGTTGGGCGCGGATCGCCAACCCATCATCGCCAGCCGATCCCTGAATGCCCGAGCCTACAAGGGTACTGATGATTCCAGTTCGGTGGTCCACGATTCTAATGCGGTGATTGAAGGTATCGGCGATGAGAATGTTCCCCCTGGAGTCGAGTGCGACGCCCCCAGGACTATTGAGCTTGGCCTCCAACGCCAGACCTCCATCGCCTGAAAATCCCTGGTACCCCATTCCTGCGACCGTCGTGATTACTCCCGTCCTGGCATCCACACGCCTGATCCGATTGTTGAAGGAGTCCGCAACAAACACATTCCCCTCGATATCCACAGCCACCGCGGCAGCGAACCAGAGGTGGGCTCTGGTGGCGAGAACCCCATCACCATTGAAACCAAGGTCGCCCGTGCCGGCCACGGTAAAGATGTTGGCAGCGGGGACCGCGGCTGAAAAGCCTTCATTGGCAGTTTCGCTATTCAGGCTGGCGACATCCAACGATACCGAGGTCGCGGCTGGCTCTGCCGAATCAGGAAGAACGAATTCCGTTGAGCCGGGGGCCGAGGCAAGGTCCTGCGCGGCCACCCTGAGAGGGAAACCGATGGCAACCAGCAACACAACGCTTACTGACAATATCGTCTCAACCGCCACATTCTGCAGACTCACGAACGAATCGCATGGCATTCCGATCTTCATAGCCCCCCCTACGCCGATCGAATTGTTCGACAGGATGTACCTTGGGATACATTTCCCAATCATGGTCGGCATTATATGAAGCGTTATCGGGGGAAGTCTACACCAACATTCTGGGGGATTGAGCCCTAACTTTAGGAAGGGGTGGAAGACCACGAGGGCCGAGGAAACTAGTCTGTCCTATTCATGCCGGTTCGTTGCAATGTTGCGAAGTCGCGGCGCGAGACGGACAAGGGTATTTATGAGTGGGCAGCGGAGGAACGGACTTGAAACTGTCCTATTTTTTTACTGCGCGATCTTGTTGACCATGATGCTGGCTCTAGAGGGCTTCCACTGTTTGACCAGTTTCTTTGCGGTCGTCATTTCGGCGGGCTTCAATTGCTTGGAGAGGAGGTCGCCCTGGCGACCGGCCTCCTCGTCACCCTGGGCAGCAGACAGCGCAAGCCACATATACGCGTGGATTTTGTCCGATCGTACGCCTTGGCCGCCCCCCGAGAGTATCTTCCCCAGGCTATGTTGAGCCGGAGCAAACCCTTGGGCGGCCGCAAGCCGCCACCACCGTGCGGCTTCTGTATCGTCCTTCGGCACACCCGTGCCCTCCCAGTAATTGTCACCGAGAGCATTTTGCGCAAACGTATCCCCTTGCGTAGCCGCACGTCGATACCATCGGACTGCCTCGGTCTTGTCTTTCGGAACATCTCGTCCGCGATCATACGCCCGGGCTAACGCAAACTGCGCTTCAACGTTTCCCTGCTCGGCCTGCATGCGCAGCCGTTGAATTGAGGAGCCCGGTCCCCCTGCCTGCTTGGCTACTTGAGTTGGCTTATCTTGCGCCGTAGGGAGGGGCCCTGAACTGCCACAAGCGTTCATCAACAAGAGCATCGTGCCGGCAACAATAATCCAGCTCCACATACGTGCCTCCTTGAGAAGAGTTATTTCGCCATAGCCGTGCCGTAGTAGGTATCGACCATGACGCCGATTTCTTTCAGCATGGGCGTCGGGAGCGTGCCGCCGGCGCAGACGATCACGCCATCGTTCTTCAGCTCGATGTCCTTTCCCTCGTGACTCAGCGTCACAGTGTCTGTTCCGATCTCCTTTACGCTGGCATCCAGAAACACGGTAATCTTTTTTTTCTCCACGCCTTGCTTGAGCTGCTGACGGTTCTTGTCTTTGGGGCGTGTAAAAATTTCATCGCCGCGACAGGAAATGGTCACCGTGGTGCCTCGTTCTGCGGCGATCGCCAAGGCCGCTTCCGCCGCACTGTCTCCGCCGCCCACCACCAGCACGTGCATCCCGCGGTATTGCTCGGCATCAATCAGACGATAGACCACTTTCTCTTGCTCTTCACCAGCCACACCGAGTTTGCGGGGCGTGCCACGCCGGCCAATCGCAAGGAGAATATTCTTCGTCTTATAGCTATCCTTTGAAGTCTTCACCAGGAAACCACTTCCCGTTTTCGTAATCGCTTCCATGCGTTCAGTGAAATTGATCTTGATGCCGTTATCACGGGTAATCTGGCTCCAGAACGTCAGCAGCTCTTCCTTACTGATCTCGAACTTGTTGAACTTGCCGACAATGGGCAACGTCATGGGCGCCGTCATGGCCAGTTTCCGACGCGGGTAGTGGAAGATTGAGCCACCGAGTGAATCTTCCTGCTCGACCGTCACGCATCGCAATCCTGCCTCTTTGGCCGCCAGCGAGGCGGAGATACCGGCCGGTCCGGCGCCGACGATCACCACATCCAATTCATTGGCGCCCCCTTTGTGTTTCCGGATGGACTGGATCGCCCGCGCTCCCTGATCGACCCCCTTGCGAATCAATCCCATCCCACCCAACTCGCCGGCGATATAGATGCCGGAGACGTTGGTTTCAAAGGTCGGCTTGACTTGCGGAATATCGATGCCGCGCTTCTCCGCCCCGAACACCAGCGTGATGGCCTCGACCGGGCAGGCAGCCTCGCAGGCTCCGTGACCGATGCAATGATCGGGTTGGATGAGCACGGCCTTCCCCCTCACGATCCCGAGCGCATGCTCCGGACAGGCTTTCACGCAGGCGCTCGAGCCGATGCACTTGTTGGTATCGATGACGGGGTGCAAGGTGAGTGGCTCCGGGACTCCCGACTTCACCGTCTCAGCCAGGCGAACGCGGTAGTGGGTGTCCCGCTTATGATGCCGGCGGTAATACAGAACCAGTACAATGATCACCGGCAGGAGGTAGAGCAGCGTGGTGAGATATGATTGCGACATGCGACCCTTTCAGTCCTATGGTCTTTCACGATCGATGACGACCGTGATCCCATCCACTCCAGATTTCACTGGCTGACTCATCCCCTCCAGGTCTCCGCTTTGTGGCATGGCCTGGCCGGACTTCGACAGACGGGCCACAATCACCACCGTTCCTGCGCCGGAGAGTTTTCTGGACGGCATGGGGCTCGTCGAGTCATCGAGCCGGAACGTGAACGGCAAATCCTGTTTCGTGGCCCGCACAATCGACACCGGCATGGGCGGGCCGCTCATCTCACGCGCGAACACGAACAACGTGTCCGTTGGGGCGCCTTTCCCGACGAGACTCGGCGCCAGGCTCACGGTCCCGCTGATTGCGGCAGCCTGACCGACTGGCATTGTCGAAGGCGCCGCCCCACCGACCGCCTTGACCATCGCCGGTTTTCCGCCGGCTAATCCTTGGGCCTCGGCGATACCCGAGAGCAGCTCTTGTCGGACCTCCCCCTCCGCATCTGCCGGAAGGTTGGCGCTGGCCCGTTCCCAATACTGCGCCGCCTGCCCAAACTCTGTGCGGTCGTACGCCACGGTCCCGGCCAGCATCAGCGCTTTGACATGGTTCGGATCGATCTTGAGCGCCTGCTGAATCAACAATTCAGGCTTCCCTGCCAATTTGCGGCCATGCAGCACACCGAGGGCATCAGCATAGTCGACGAGCATCTGGGGATCGTCGGGGATCAGCTTCATGGCTTTCTCGTAGATCGGCACCGCGTCGGCATGCCGCCCTATTTCTACATAGGATCGCGCGAGGAGGGCCCACCCCACTCCGTCGTTGGGATTCTGCTCGAGCTTCTTTTTCAGCCGCTCCGACAGCGCGTCGAGCCCTTCAGCACTCTGGTGGTCAAAGTCCGACCCGCCTTGCGCCGTCGGCGAGGACGCGCTGGGATCGGTGATCGCCAGGGGATTGCCCAACTGCCAGTACAACGCCCCACTCGCCGTGGGAATGATAATGGCCAACACGGCCGCTACCAGCCGGCTGTTTACCTGCCATCGTGCCGCTCTCGCCGCTGTGTCTGCGCTCCCGGTCTCATCAAGCAGACGGCGTTCGAGTTCACGCCGCGCCTGCCGATACAGGTCATCGTTCAACACCCCATTCTTGCAGTCCTGCTCGAGCTCGGCAAACTGCTGCCGGTAGACCGCCAGTCTGCTCTCACGTTCTCCCGTTGCCATCGCAGTGGTTTGCCTGAGCAACGGCCACACGAGGAGACCGATCACACATAAAGCCATAGCGGACGCGATGAGCCCGAACATGAGCGTCATGAGCGTTTGGCTCCTTCCGAGAGCAGCTGCGCGACGGCACAATGATCCTCATCGGAGAGAGCCGGATCGGTCAGCTTCTTCGCTCTGCGCCGCAATGCGACCGCTAAGGTTGTCCCTCCAATTACGAGCAAGAAAAACGGGCCCAGCCAAAGCAACGCCGTCGTGGCTTTGAGCGGAGGCCGGTACCGCACGAAATCGCCGTACCGGGCGACCAGGAAGTCGATGATCTCTTGGTCGCTCATATTCTTCGCGATCATGTCCCGAACCTTCCGCCTTAAATCCTCAGCGAGCGGTGCGTTCGAATCGGCCAAGGTCTGATTTTGGCAGACCAGACACCGCAGTTCGACGGCCAGGTGTTTCAGACGCGCTTCGGCCACGGGATCCTCGGCCAACGGCTTGGCTTCCCCGGCCCAGGCCAGGCCAGACATGAGCAGCACAATGAGCGCGAGCCATCTCATTTGATCCGGAGCTCCTTCACGATGGACAAGATGGTCTTCGTCACGACGTCGTCGTCCACTGCCCCAATTTGCTTGTAGCGGATGACAGCTTGCTTATCGATCACGTAGGTTTCAGGTACCACGTACACCCCCTAGCTGATGCCAATCCACTCACCTTCGTCCACGGCTGTCGTCGGATTAGGGATTGCCCTGTCGTCGCAGTCACGTCAGAGCCTCCTCCCGGCTATCTTTATAATCCACGCCGTAGATCGGCACGTCGCCGGCTTTGGCCATCCACATCAAAACCGGGTGCACTTTCTTGCAGCCACCGCTCCACGAAGCCCAGACGTTAAGCAACCAGACCTTGCCGGTCATGGTGGCTCCTAGCGTGGATTGACGACGAGGGTGCTGCTGCTCTGCGCCCCGGCGGCCTTCGCCTTGGCGAGCGCCGCCGCGGCCTCCGGCGGCATATAGTTTTCATCGTGCTTCGCCAGCACTTCGCTCGCCAGGAA
>JANYBU010000279.1 GCA_025360665.1 Nitrospira sp. | reverse complement strand
CAGTTTCACGGCTTTCTCGTAAATTGGTACGGCATCGGCGTGACGCCCCATGGCCATGTACGAACGCGCGAGCATTCCCCATCCCACGCCATCATTGGGATTCTCCTCCATCTTTTGCTGTAGCCGTTCGACCATTGCCGCAAGTCCGTCAGGGGACTGATGGGCACCTTCTGAAGTCCCTTGCCCAGACAACGAGGGCTCGTCCGGCTGCGTCACGGCGAGTGGGTTCCCCAGTTCCCAATAGAGCAACCCACTGACAGTCGGGATGATGATGGCAAGTGCCAATGCCACCGGCCTGCTACTCACCTGTCGCCGTGCCATTGTGGGGGTTGTCTCCGTCGCGCCCGTTTCTTCCAGCAGACGGCGTTCGAGTTCACGTCGTGCTTGCTCATAGAGCTCGTCGGTGAGCACGCCGTTTGCCCGATCCTGCCCTAATTCCGCGAATTGCTGTCGGAAGATAGACAGTGTCTTCTCCTGCTCTCCCGTTACTGCGGCGGCTGTGCGCTTCAGCAGGGGCCACAACAGGAGGCCGAGGACGAGAACGGTCATGGTCGATACGATAAGCCAGAATATGATGGTCACAGTCGATTAGCTCCTTCGGAGAGCAGTCGCGCGACACGGTTGCGCTCTTCTTCCGACAATGACACGTCGACAAGCTTTTTCTGTCTCCTGCGCAGGGCAAGCACCAACGCCGCCACGCCTGCGATCAGCAAGACGAACGGTCCCACCCAGAGTAATGTGGTCGTGGCCTTCAGGGGAGGTCGATATAATATAAAATCTCCATATCGCGTGACGAGGAATTCGATAATGTCTTTGTCGCTCATATCTTTGGCGATCATCTCGCGAACTTCTCGGCGCAAGTCTTCAGCCAACGGTGCGTGCGAATCGGCTAACGTTTGATTCTGACAAACCAAACAACGGAGCTCGACGGCCAGGTGTTTTAACCGTGCTTCGGCCAGCGGATTGTCGGTGAGCGGCCTGGCCTCTTCCGCCCCAGCGAGACATGGAACGAGAAGGATGATCAGCAAGAACCATCTCATTGGTTTTGCAACTCTCTGACCAGGGGCAAGATCTTCGTTTTCAACGTATCCTCGCGCAACGGGCCAATCTGCTTGTAGCGGATGACTCCTGCCTTATCGATTACATAGGTTTCCGGCACCCCGTAGACCCCGTAATTAATGCCGACGCGCCCCGCCTCATCTACGGCTGTCAGCGGATAGGGATTGCCGTGTTGTCGCAGCCACGTCAGCGCCTCGTCCCTGGTATCTTTATAATCCACGCCGTAGATAGGTACCTCCCCGGATTTTGCAAGGTGGAGGAGGACAGGATGCTCTTCTTTGCAGCCCCCGCACCACGACGCCCAGAAGTTGAGCAGCCAGACCTTGCCCGCCATCTCGTTCGGCGAAAAGACTTTCGCCTGATCATGGAGCTGCGGAAGCGAAAAAGCAGGCGCCGGCTTCCCGACCAGAGGAGACGGCAATTCACGAGGATTGAGGGTCAGCCCGACCGCAAGAAAACCGACCACGACCAAGAAGGCCGCAAGCGGGAGGAGAAACCGGTTCATGAGACTGTCTGCCGAGCCATCTGTGTCGCCGCCGGCACATCGGCCTCTTTACGGCGCCAGGCGAGTCGGTAGCGGCGATCGCTGATGGCCAGGACGCCACCCAACGCCATGATCAAACATCCGCCCCAGATCCAATCGATAAAGGGCTTGTGGTAGAGCCGCACACTCCAGGCTCCGTTGTCGACTGGTTCTCCCAACGACACGTACAGGTCGCGCATCAACCCGGGAGCAATCGCGGCTTCGGTCATGGTTTGATTCTGAACGGTGTAGCGTCGCTTTTCTGGATACATCACGGTCACCTCATGGCCATCCTGACTCACATGGAACGTCCCACGCGCCGCAATATAGTTCGGTCCCTGGACTTCTCGGACTCCATCGAACCGGAATGTATAGCCTCCGACAGTGGAGGTCTCGCCGACATTCATCCGCAGATCTTGCTCGACCTCGAACCCTTTGACCATGGTCACGCCGACGATGAATACCGCGACTCCGCAGTGGGCCAGGAGCATGCCCCAATACGATCGTGGCACCGCGGCCAGTCGGCCCATGAGGCTGCTTCCATCGGCATGGGCAAGTCGTTCACGCAGGCCAACCACGGATGTCGTCACAATCCAGATTGCCAGCATTAGACCCAGGCTGACGAGAGGCGTCCACTGGCCGATGAGAAGCGGCAGCGTGAGGGCGGTGGCGGCACTCACCGCGAAGGCCCAGCGCAGGCGCATCGCTAAGGCGGGCAGCGTTGCTTTCTTCCATTGCGCCAGCGGACCGATCCCCATGAGGAAAATGGCGGGAGTCATTAGGGGCACAAAGACGGTGTCAAAGTAGGGGGGGCCGACTGAAATCTTGCCGAGGTCCAGTGCATCCAGAAACAAGGGATACAACGTGCCTAAGAGCACCGCTCCCAAGGCCGCGACCAGCAACACATTGTTCGTCAGTAGCATCCCCTCGCGCGAGATGAGGGAGAAGCCACCGCCCAGTCCCACGCGTGGCGCACGCCACGCGTACAGGATCAGGGAGCCTCCGATCACCACCGCCAGGAACACGAGGATGAACAAGCCACGCTTCGGGTCAGTGGCAAACGCATGCACGGAGGTCAAGACACCGGAGCGGACCAAGAAGGTCCCGAGCAGACTGAGCGAGAACGCCAAAATGGCGAGCAGCACGCTCCAGGCTTTGAATCCGCCACGTTTATCGGTGACCGCCAGCGAGTGAATCAAGGCCGTGCCTGCCAACCAGGGCATGAAGGAGGCGTTTTCGACTGGATCCCAGAACCACCACCCGCCCCAGCCCAGCTCGTAATAGGCCCAGCCGCTCCCCATCGCGACACCAATGGTCAGAAAACACCAGGCGACCGTGGTCCAGGGGCGCGACCAGCGTGCCCAGGTCGCGTCCAGGGTTCCCCCCAAGAGCGCGGCGATCGCAAAGGCAAACGCGACGGAGAATCCCACATACCCCATATAGAGCATCGGCGGGTGTATGACCATGCCGGGGTCCTGCAGCAGGGGATTCAGATCGCGCCCATCGAATGCGGCGGGGATCAACCGCTCGAACGGATTGGAGACGGTCAACATGAACAAGAGAAATCCCATGCTGACGAGTCCCATCACGCCGAGAATGCGTGCGCGCATCGCCTCCGGCAGATGGGTGGAGAGAAACGAGACGGCGACCATCCAGATGGAGAGGATGAACACCCAGAGGAGCAGCGATCCCTCGTGCGCGCCCCAGATGGCGGCGAGGCGATACTGAACGGGGAGCTGGGAATTCGACGTGGACGCCACGTAGAGCACGGAGAAGTCTTTGGCCGCAAAGGCATACCCCAAACAACAAAAGGCCAGCAGGACCAGAAGGAATTGTCCGCGCGCCGCCGGCTTCGCCACCGACATCAGCATCGAGTTCCCAACCGCCGCCCCATAAATGGGAAGGGTCCCCAACACCACCGACACACAGAGCGCGAGAATCAAGGCATAATGACCGATTTCAGGAATCATGGTGGCTCCTAGCGTGGATTGACGACGAGGGTGCTGCTGCTCTGCGCCCCGGCGGCCTTCGCCTTGGCGAGCGCCGCCGCGGCCTCCGGCGGCATATAGTTTTCATCGTGCTTCGCCAGCACTTCGCTCGCCAGGAA
>JANYBU010000189.1 GCA_025360665.1 Nitrospira sp. | reverse complement strand
GGACCGTCGCGGTACCGGCAAAGCCGGCCAGATAGCTGGCTCGCGCGGCGAGCAGGCCTGCCTCCGCGCCGTGCGCCCGACGCAATCCAAAATCGATGAGCGGTTTCCCTCCAGCGGCCAAGACCGATCGCGCCGCTTTCGAGGCGATGAGCGTCTGAAAGTTGAGCAGATTCATGATCCTGGTTTCGACGAGCTGCGCTTGGGGGAGGGGAGCGGTCACGCGAAGGATCGGCTCATGAGGAAAAAACACCGTTCCTTCCTGCATGGCGTGCACGTCGCCGGAGAACCGCAGGGTTTCCAGATAGTCCAGGCACGAGCGACTGAACCGTCCGGTCTGTGTGAGCCATTCCAGCTCAGCCGGGCTGACGTGCAGCTGTTCCAAAAAGTCCAGGACTTGTTCCAGGCCTGCGGCCATCAAGAAGCCACGTTGGGCCGGTAACCTCCTGACGAAAAACTCAAAGACAGCGGTGTCCATCATTCCTTGCTCGACGTAGGCCTGCACCATGGTGAGTTGATAGAGATCGGTCAGGAGAACCGTGGAGCTGGGATTCATGCAACGAGGCCTTCCAGACGGGTCGGGATTGCTCCCAATCGAATCATGGCCTCTTCCGCCTTGCGTCCATCCTCCCAGGCGACATTGACGGCCCGGATTGCATCGGTCAGCAAGCAGACGTGGTAGCCGAGCACCCGCGCGTCTCTGACCGTGTGGAGGACGCAATAGTCCGTTGCGAGCCCGCCGATGAAGAGTCGACCGATGCCCGCCGCCTGCAAGCGCTCGTGCAGGGGCGTATCTTGGAATGCCGAATAGGCTTCCTTGTTCGGCAGGGTCGCCTTATGAATGATGGTGGCCGTCTCCGGGATGGGGAACGAGAGGGGCGGCAGAGCGCCGGTCGACCCAGCCACGCAATGGATTGGCCAGGGCCCGCCCTGCTCGCGAAAGGAACAATGGTTGGGGGGATGCCAGTCTTGCGACAAGAAAATCGGCAGGCCGCGTGATTGGAAACGATCGATGTACCCGCGCAGGACGGGCAGGATCTTGTCGCCTTCCTTCACCCCTAAGGCTCCGCCGGAGAGAAAATCGTTCTGGATATCGGCGATCAGCAAGGCATCGCCGACCCACAGCTCTTCCCTTAGTGAACTCATAGCTTCACAACGGTCATATCAATAATACGATGCTCGGACAAGACGGCGGCTAACGCCCCTGTTGGGATAACAGACGAATGTAGGCCACCACGTCCTGCATTTCCCCGTCCGTCAGCTGGCCTCGCCATGCATGCATGGGGCTGAAGACGACCCCGAATTCGATGGTCCTCAAGAGTTCTTCGTCGGATTTCAGAAAGGACATAAAGCGGTGAAAATTGGCCGGTGCCACCTTGAGAGTCTTCGCGTCCGGTCCATCCCCCCAGCCTCCGACACCGTGGCAGGCCTGGCAATTACGCTCATACACAGCTTTGCCGCGTGTGGTATCGGCGGGATAATCTTGCGCGTGGAGGAGAGGAGCCAATAGGAGGCTGATGAATCCCATGGTCAGGGTGACTCTGAGTGCCGACATTACATTAAGAGGGGAAATTCGCATCATAGCCTTTTCTAACCAGTTGCGGAAAACCCATGGGGGTATGTCCGACTGTGAAATGTTTCCTTGCTTCGACGTTGTTCGTGAAGCAATTCTGGAATCTGTTGACCTGTTGATCTGTTGAATGTTCGGAATTCATCAGATCAACAGATCGTCAGATATCTTTCACTTCACGTTTCACCTTTCACGCTCACGCCTAACGATCTTCGCATGCTGTTAGCTTTTCTTGGTCGTGTGGGCCACGAACGGCGAAAAGAGTTGTTGCATCTTGGTGCTGCCGCATTTCGGGCATGTCACTTTGGTGGATTCATGTTGCTTCAGCGTCAAGACCACCAACGATTCCTTCCCGCAGTCCAGACAATTATAGTCGTACATGGGCATAAAGTACCTCCTAGAGTTCTGCGATGATGTGTCCGTCCGGCTTCGTTTCGCCCTCGCTCCATTCCGCGATGGCCTGGGCCAGCTCCGCGAGTCGTTGCGCCGCGCGGCCGTAGACTGTGTCTGGGGCGTACTCCCCATCAAGGCCGCGTTCACCGGCCGGCACGCCGGTGAGCAATTCGATGGCCTCTTCTATCCTGTTCACCCCATAGATCGTGAATTGACCGGATTCCACCGCCTCGACGACGTCGCGCCGCAGGGCGAGATGTTTGGTGTTGCGGGCGGGAATAATGACGCCTTGTTTCCCGGTCAGCCCCCGCCGTACACAGGACTCGAAGAATCCTTCGATCTTTTCATTCACGCCGCCGATCGGCTGCACCTCGCCTAGCTGGTTGACCGAGCCGGTCACGGCCAGCCATTGACGAATGGGGAGATCCGCGAGGCTGGACAGGATGGCGGCCAACTCGCCCACTGCGGCGCTGTCACCCTCCACTTCAGAGTAGGTCTGCTCGAACGTCAGTGAGGCGCTCAACGCAAAGGGATGCACTCCGGCAAACTTGCCGGTGAGGTATCCCGCGAGCGTCATCACGCCCTTGCTATGGATGTTGCCTGCGAGTTCCGCTTCGCGTTGAATATCGATTACCCCTTTGGTGCCGACGGAGGTGCGCGCGGTGATCCTGGTCGGGCGGCCGAAGGCATAGTCACCGAGTTGGTGTACGGAGAGCCCGTTGACCTGACCCACGACTTCCTTGTCCAGATCCACCATCAAGGTGCCTTCTCGGATCTCGTCCTGGATCCACTGCTCCGCCAGATTGGACCGATGGCGCTTGTGCGCGACCGCTGCTTCGACGTCCGCGCGTGTGACGAACGCATGGGCGTCCTTCTTGGCCCAGTAGCCGGCTTCCCGGATGAGGTCGCTGATCAGACTGAAGCGTAGCGAGAGCCGGTCGTGCCGATCCGCAAATCGGAACCCCTGCCGGATGACTTCGGCCACGGCATCGACTCCGAAATGCGGGAGCCCTTCCTCCCGGCAGAGCTTGGCGATGAAGCGCGCATATTGGCGATCCTGCCGTTCGCTTCGCACCACCTCGGTGTCGAAGTCCGCCTTCACCTTGAAGAGCTTCGCAAAGTCTTCTTCGTAGGCCTGCAGGAGGTGATACAGCATCGGAGGCCCGACCATGATGACTTTGACGCTGACGGGAATCGGCTCCGGCCTCAGCCCTGCGGTGGAAAAGCCATAAAACTCGGCGGGGTCTTCGATCTTGACCGCTCCGGTCTTGATCACCCGCTTTAGCGCGTCCCAGGAAAAAGGCTGGCGGAGGACATCCATCGCATTGACGATCAAATATCCTCCGTTGGCGAGCAGGACCGCACCGGCTCGAATCTCGGTAAAGTCGGTGTATATGACTCCCATCTGGGCTTTCCGCTCAATCTTTCCGATCAGGTTGGTATAGGTGGGGTGGGATTCGTCGATTACTGGTGCTCCCGCCGTTGGGTCATGCTCGACAATGAGATTGACGAGATAGCGAGTCATATCGGGCCGGCGGGGTTCAAGCCCTGGAATGTGGAGTGCCGGGCCTTCGTGCGGGAGGAAATCCTTGTAGTGATGAATGATGTCGTGGTGGACACGTTCGAGATAGCCAGCGATCGCCGGCAAGTCCAGGTAGGCGCGGCGCATCGTCTCATAGCAACCTTCCAGGAGATTGGCCACCAGTTGGTGATCCAGCAGGCGCAGCTGGTGTTCGGCTTCTTTCTCGAGGCCGTGGATGCGAACGCGAAATTCGCGGATCTCGCCCTCGAGTGTTTTCCGTCGCTCCGTCATCTCTTGCTGTTCCTGCTCCGTCAGGGCCTCCATCTGTTCGTCCGTCATCGGATGGCCGTCTTTGAGGGGGGCGAGCCCGAACCCTACCGGGGTTTCTTCGAATCCGAACCCCCGCGTCAGGCTCAGCTTCGTCAGATCCTGAAAGAGCGCTTTCTTCTTCGATTCCGTGTCCTCGATGATTTTGGCCTTGGCATCCAGATACTTTTTGCTTTCGAAGGCGAGAGGAATGTCACGCCGCAGGCCTTCGATAAACGCAGCCATCTCCCGCTTGAAGGCGCAGCCTTGTCCTGCTGGAAATGAGAGGCAGACCGGACGTGACGCGTCCTGAAAGTTGTTCACATAACACCAGTCGGCCGGGGCCGGCGCGCCCTGGGCCATCCGTTTCACCATGTGGCGGACGAGCGTCCCTTTGCCGGTCCCGACCGGACCAGACACATAGAGATTGAAGCCGGGGCCCTTCACTTGCAGGCCGAATTCCAAGGCCTCGACCGCTCGCTCCTGTCCGATGATTTCGTTCAGGGGCTCCAGTTCGCTGGTATCGTCGAATCCCAGCTGTGACGGATCGACGGCTGGCGACAGCATGGAGATGGGGATCTTGAGTCTGTCGTCGGTCATCCTGACTCCTATTGGACGATGGGGGACGGACGATGGACCGTCGTCGCCTGAGGCCCCTTCTCGCCCTCTTCAACGTTGAAGGCGACGTCAGTGCCGTCGCTCAATTCATCGAACGTGAGGCCCTGCAGCGCGTGTTTGTGAAAGTACACCTCGCCGCCCCCCTCCTTGAGGATGAATCCGTATCCCTCCTTCGGGAACAGTTTGCAGATTACGCCCCGAAATGGCGGGATCGGAGACGTGCGCACCTCGGTGCGACCCCGCTTCTCGCGGTACTTGCGGAGTTCGATGGCTATGGTGTCGAAGGCGGTTCTCATGGCCTCCTCGAATGTCTTGTCTTCCTTGCGGGCCGTCAGGGTATGGCGACCAGGGAGTGTGACGACGATGAGCGCCTCGGCGACGTTGGCCAACTTTTTGTGGTGGAGATTTTTCGTGAGGGTGACTCGTCCATGGATCAGATCTTGATGCCTCTCCTGGAGGTCTGCCATGCGGGATTCAATCTCACTTTTCCAGCGGGGAGTCATCTCGATGTTTCGACTTTCAATTGCCAGTTCCATACTGCCTCCTCTTCTTGTTCATTTGATCTGTTCGGTTTGTCTGGTCTGTCTCGTTTAATTGGTTTGTCTTGTTTGTTTGGTTGAACCAGACCAACCAGATAGACCAGATCAACCAGACAGACCGGGCTTCTCCAAACCGTGCAGGCTACAAAAACCTTGCTGTGCCGAATTGGTTTTTTCAAAGCCTGCTGGTGGTTGATATCAGCAAGCGATGTGCCGCACGTTCCTGGAGGCGAGAGGCATGAGACAAGAGGCTATGGGCTTGAGAGTTCTCCCTCTCGGCCCTGGCCACTGGCCGCGCGCCTGGGTGCGAAGTGGCGCATTTTTCCTCAGTGGCACTCTTGGCAGTGAAGCTCAATGCACCAGTTCGCGTTGAGGCGAAGGGTTGAATACCTCTCTTGCTGGGCTCCGTCGTGTGCCCTGAACCTCACCTGTGGGGTGGAACATGAATTGCGTATCGTCATTACTACACGATGCCAACGCTCAAGAAACAGTCCCTGGAACGATACCTTCGTGGCCGGTTCGGTCCCACGGCGACCTTGCTGACCTATGGGGTCATCGGAAAAGAAAGTTCGCAGGGCACCTACAAACAGTATGGCTATGGCACGCCGGTCAAGTTGACATTTCAAGTCGGGCGGAAGATTCAGTCTGCGGTGCTGGAGACCATGAAGCCGGGGCCCTTCGGCCATGAGCACCCTGCGGATCGCGCGCAGGCGATCCTCTGGGACTATGACTCCTATGGCCGGCTGCCGCGTCATGTAAACGCGCTCGATGTCGGGGCCTTTACCGACGATCGGCAGCTGATTTCGGTAGCCCAGGCGCGCGAATTTTTCGTCCTGACCCAGTGGACGGAGGGAGCCAGCTATCATCTCGATCTGGAACGATTGGCCAAAGGCGGAAGGCTTCGGAAACAGGATCGAGAGCGGACGATGGCCCTGGCACGCTACCTGTCGGAGATTCATGCCAGGAAACGGCGCGACCCTGCCCTCTATCGGCGTCGGCTTCGGGAGTTGATCGGCCACGGCGAGTGTATTATGGGGCTGACCGACAGTTACCCCGACCGCTACGAGTTCATCTCGGCGGATCTCTTGCGCGGGGTCGAAGAAGCCTGCAACCGGTGGCGTTGGCGCCTGCGCGGGGAGACCCAGCGTCTGTCGCAGGTCCATGGAGATTTTCATCCCTGGAACGTCTTGTTCCGAAAAGGAGCGGATTTTTCAGTGCTCGATCGCTCACGTGGGGAGTGGGGGGAACCGGCAGACGACGTGACCTCGATGACGATCAACTACCTATTTTTCTCGCTCTGCCGTTGGGGCGATTTGCGCGGTCCTCTCGAAGTCCTCTTCCGATTGTTCTGGGAGACCTACATGGAAGCGAGCGAGGATAACGACGTGACGGGGGCAGCGGCCCCGTTCTTTGCGTTTCGAGGATTGGTCTTGGCAAGCCCGGTCTGGTATCCCAAGCTGTCCGTCGAGATGCGCCAGACCATCTTTCGATTTATCGAACATGTACTGGATGAGCCGCGTTTCGATCCTTCTCGCGTGAACGAATATTGTCGGGGGTGATTGAGAAATTGCTCATTGAGTCATTTATCCATTGATCAAATCGTCAATGAATCAATCGATGACTTCAAAGGCTTTCGCCATGTGGATCACCGGCCTGCCAGCCTCGGGTAAAAGTACGATTGTCTCTGCCCTGAAGCCGCAGCTCGAAGGGCTCGGATTGACAGTCGAGGTGTTGGAATCCGATGAGGTCAGGCGGGTCATCACGCCGACACCGAGCTACTCAGAAGCGGAGCGGGATCTCTTCTACCGCGCGTTGGCATTCACCGGACAGAAGCTCGTGGCACATGGTGTGACCGTAGTTTTCGATGCCACGGCGAGCCGCCGGGTCTATCGGGACTTTGCGAGGTCCGTAATCCCCCGGTTCATCGAAATCGCCGTGGAATGTTCCCTCGCGACCTGCATGGAGCGAGACCGGAAAGGGACCTATCTGAAGGGCCAGCGGGGCGAATCTCTCACCGTTCCGGGGCTCCAATCTCCCTACGAAGCACCGATCAACCCGGATCTCCGAATCGACAGCACCACCACTCCCTCAGGCGACGCGGCCCGCCAGATCTGCGACCTGGTCAAAGCGAAATTTCTATAGCAGGATGCTGAAAAATGGGCGGGGGTAGCTGGGACGATCCCCTTGCTCGCGCAACGCGCGGCCTCAGAAGGCCCTCGTTGGACGCGCGCAGTTGGGATCATCCCAGCCACCCCTTAATAAAATGATAGTTCGCTGCGGCCTTGCTGGACGGCTTTTTTGAGCATCCTGCGAGGTGCTCTGCCATTGTTAGAGGGCAGGTCTAGAGAGAAAGGCACGACGTGAAGTTTGTGGCTCGAAGTTCCGAAAACCTCGAACTCTCCCCCCGTCTCGCTCGTCCCGCTTTTCTCACAAGTCTCGCGCGAATAACGATTCACGCTTCACGGGTGTCGAGGACGTCGCTGGCGGACTTTTTCAGCATCCCGCTAGATTCATGCTGCAAAGCCTGGGACTTTTCGTTACCTTTTCGTTATGATGACCTCTATGTCATTTGACCAGCGGGATTTTGCACCGGCAGCCTGGCTCCGCAATCCACATGTCATGACCGTGCTCCCCGGCCGGTGGCCTCGCCGAGGGCTCCTGGCCGGAGTCCCGATCGAGTCGCGGCTCTTCACCACCGAGCCGCACACCCAGTTACTCGGCTTCTGCCACTGGCAGCCACACCGCACCGCGTGCCAGACCGTGGTCCTCGTACACGGCCTGGAAGGCTGCAGCGAGTCGCACTATATGCGCGGCATCGCCGCGAAAGCCTATCGCGCGGGATGCAATGTCATCCGGATGAACCAGAGAACCTGTGGCGGAACCGAGCACCTGACACCGACGCTCTACAACAGCGGCTTGAG
>JANYBU010000182.1 GCA_025360665.1 Nitrospira sp. | reverse complement strand
CAACAACAAGATCCGCGTCCTCCAGCGGCGGGCCTACGGCTACCGTGATGAGGACTACCTGAAACTTAAAATCGCCGCGGCGTTCCTGCCTCCGTTAACGCGGAGTGCAGAAAAAGACCCACTGTGACCCGCGGAGATCCATTTTTATTTTGCGCCATCGAGTGTTCCATGTACATCTTCTCTGACGGCATTAGTTGCAACATCACTTTGCTGTCAAACCGGAAGATTTGAATCGCCCCATCGCCGTCCCCGGTCAACATTTCCCGAGGTTCCTTGGCAGGGGTGACATAGACATGCTGTTCCATCGTTCCGTCCTCGGTCTGCATCACCGAATCGGCTGAATATTCTACCTGCGGTCGGCTGAGTTGAGTTGCCCAACCCGGTATCGCACCAAACACACCGGCAAGTACGATCAATGTGCACAAACGTCGTAACATGGCAGACTCCTTCCGAAGAGGTGTAGCGGGTTGGTGTTGGTTGGCATGACTCCCATCCGGGTGCAGCTCCAGCATGTTCGGGACGGAAGATGGAATAGGGGCAAAGAGTATCGCTTGCTCAATGAGAAGTAAAGCGAGCTTCAGTCAGAAGCGAATGGCTTCAACGATGGACACGGATTGCGGCAAGTTCATTGTCTCGTGGGCTTTTATTTCAAATGCTGCAACTGGAGATCGTCGAAGTATGTGACGGCATCCGACTTGGTCCATAGTCCAATCATCCCGTCGTGGAACGTCTTGTCACAGAGATCAAAGACCTGCTTGTCGTCATAGAAGATGTTCACGCGACAGCCTTGATGGGTGACCCGCAGTGTGTGCCACTGCCTCACGTCAATCGTTTGGTCGAAGTTTTGTAACAGGTGTCGAACGCCTTTCTCGACTCGATACACTCGAATATTTTGTTCCAACGGGTTGGCCCTTGCCAGATAGTAGTTTCGATCATCCGTTGCCCGCCAGATCAGGCCGCCTCCCATGTCTGCCTGTCCCTGGATCGGCAAGAACGATACTTCAAGATTGAGATCAGAGGCGATGGCTTCCTTGATCAGCACCACTTTGTAGGCATGTTCGGCTCCCTTGGCCATTACTTGGGCGAACACATGCGGTGGACTCTTGGCTCGATCAGTCGCGAGGACTTGCCAATCTCCCGCGGGCCGTCCATCAAACAACGTTCCAATTGAGAATTCGCTGGGAAGGGTGCCTGGCTGCTCATGATCAAAGTTCCACACAAGCGCAGGAGAGGCGGTCTCTGCTTGGGCGACCACTGCCCCAAGGGCTATCTGAAGGGAGGCTATGAAACTCACGACTATCAGCGCCGACGGATTCATATGAGTTACTTCCAGGTCACTTCATCCCAACAGAGATGGACAAAGGTTTCAAATGGGGGAAAGTTGTTGATGTTTTGTTCCTTCGAACGGACCCAGAGATCGATTTCCATGCCCGCCGGATCGGTTTCCCCACCAGGCAGCGTTCGTTTCACAGGATAGTGAACCTCATGGGTCTTGGGATCGCGGGATCGTTCCATTACCATGAAATGGGCATCATAGTTCTTGTAGAGCACCTGATCGTTTTTCCACATCGTCGCCGTTCCCCATCCGGCAAGGTAGAGCCACGTTTTTGGATACAGCGGATCGCCGTTTCCGGAGTCACCATGTTCATAGATCCTTGTCGCGATGCCTCCATCCTGGAACGGAGCTTTCGCGGCAAACCGATCAAAGACGATTCGATACCGATCGGAGCCATCGACAAATTCAGCGATGACCTGGCCACTGTTCGTGAGTTCATTCACCTCAATGTCGATGGAGCCCTGCACTGGTATCAGGTGTTTGCCGGCATAGTCGAGGTGGTCCCACGGTGCGCGATCGTTCACGCTTCCGATCAGAGTGGTGCTCTGCCCGGAAAGGTGGAATTGTCCACTATAGTACGGATGTTCAGTGGCTTGAAAAATCCTGGTTCCTTCGTTTTCTTTTGGCGTGCCGAACTGCCCAGCCATAGCAGCGGGCACGAACATCAGTGCCATGGCCATCACTGTTGAGGCAACGAACGCTGCGGCCGTACTGTGTTGAGTTGCCATGGCAATCCCCTTTTGTTGGAAAATCTACTGGCGCGCGGTCCCCCAGCGGCGATGGAGAAACTGTTCTATCGGAGCAAACAGCGTTTTGTCTACGGCCAGACCGATCACGACGATGATTAACATCACGCCGATGACTTGGTCCATCGCATTCAGCTCGCGGCCATAGTGTAGCAAATGTCCGAGCCCGAATCCGGTGAGAATCGTCACATAGATTTCCGCTGCCATCAGAGATCGCCAGGCAAAGGCCCAACCCTGTTTCATGCCGCTCAAAAGAAATGGAAGCGCCGCCGGCAAGACGACATGGGTCCATGTGTGCAATCCGGTCGAACCCATGCTGCGGGCTGCGCGCGTATAAATGGGTGGAATGGTCCGCACCCCGTGGTCGGTCGCAATGATCAGCGACCAGAGGGTTCCCATCACGACGACGAACAGGAGGGCGGCTTCTGTTTGACCGAACCAGAGCAGGGCTAGCGGTACCCAACAGACGCTCGGGAGAGTTTGCAGTCCTAATGCGAGGACGCCGATCGTGTCCTGGCACCACCGGGATGATGCGGTGAGCAGCCCCAGTGGAAGCCCGACGAGGATTCCCAATCCATAGCCGATGAGCAGCCTTCGAACTGTGACCTGCGTGGCTTCCCAGAGAGTGCCGTCTTCCACCGCGGACTTCACATAGTCGGCCACACTGATGGGCGATGGGAGCAGGATGGGAGACCAGATGTGTGCTTTGACGGCGAGATACCACGCGGCAACGAGAAGTACAAAGAACAGTCCTGCGGCCAGCCACCGTGCGATCATCCCGCTACCTCGGTCTGGACGTAGCCTTTCAGGACACGGGTGATTTCGGTCGAGTAGCGAGCTAGGTCCACACTGTTGATGTCGCGTGGCCGAGGCAGAGGAATGGCGAATTCCTCGCGAATCCGTCCAGGGTTCGGCGAGAACAAAATGACGCGGTCACCCAAGCAGACGGCTTCACGCACGTTGTGAGTGACGAAGACGATGGTCTTACGGTGCTGGCTCCAGATTCGTTGAATGTCCCCGTACAGTTGTTCGCGTGTCAGGGCGTCGAGCGCGCCGAAGGGTTCATCCATCAGGAGGACGCTGGGGTTCGGCGCCAGGGCCCGAGCCAAGGCCACGCGTTGTTTCATGCCGCCAGACAATTCATGAACATTGGAATGCATGAACTTCTTGAGGCCGACGAGTTCAAGGAAATACTCGGCCTTCTCACGGCGTTCCTCCGCACTCACGCCGTTGATGAGTTTGAGGCCGAAGAGGACGTTTCCGAGGACCGTCAGCCACGGAAACAGCGACGCTTCCTGAAACATGACGAGGCGGTGTGGCCCGGGTCCAACGATGGTTTTTCCATCGGCCTGGACCAGGCCGCGATCGGGTCGCTCCAATCCGGCAATGATATTGAGCAACGTCGATTTACCGCAGCCGCTGGGGCCGACGAGACAGACGAACTCTCCTTCAGCGATGCGGAACGTCACATCGTCAAGCGCATGGACGGTCAGCGTACTGGTCCGAAACCATTTCGAGAGATGTTCGAGCACGAGCTTAGAGGGAACGGTCTTAGCAGGATTGACTTCAGTCGTGGCCATCTCAGTTCAGCCTTTCGATGAGCCGTGACAAGTCGGGTGCTTTGCGCATGAATCCTGCCTGCTGGGCATTGGAGATGAAATGCTGATACTCATCCGGGGAGACGTCTGTGGTCAGCACGATGCGTTTCCATGCTTGGGCAATCAAGTCCGCCGACACCTCGGCTCGCGTCTCGGCGGCCAATTCCTGCCGGACCATCTGCCTGGCCTCATCAGGATGCGAGAGAATCCACTCGGTGAGTTCACGGTGGGCTTGGACAAACTTCCTGGCTAGCTCCCGCTTGTTCTTGACAAACTTCACGCTCGACACCAGGACTGTGATGCTCTCGCGCGGCTGTTCGACGAGCACCTTGCCTCCGGCTTCGCGTTCTAATCGCGAGACCCATGGTTCAACCGTCCAGACGGCATCGAGCTTCTTCCTCTGGAACAAAGCAAGTTGATCCGGGTTCGGTGTCGGGACGACGAATGCATCCCCGCCGGTTTGGGTGATCTTCAAGCCTCCGGCCGCCAGCCACGCTCGGCAGGCAATGTCCTGGGTATTGCCCAGTTGCGGGGTGGCAATGGTCTTCCCGCGAAAATCGGCCGGCTGTGTGAGTCCGGAATCCGGTTGGACGACCAAAGCTGCGCCGCCTGCGGCTGCGCCGGCAATGATTCGGACTTCCTCGCCGCTGGATTTTGCATAGGCATTCAATGTCGGGCTGGGACCCACGTAGGTCAGGTCAATGGAATCCGCCAGGATCGCTTCCATGGCGCTCGGCCCCGCGTTATAGATGTACCACTCGATTTTGACGTCGGTTCCCAAACGTTGTTCAAACCAGCCCTGACCCGTGCGAGACAGATGCTGGGCCACCAGGCCTTGGACATGCGTAATGTTCGGGAAGTGCCCAACACGGATCGTATCTTCTGCCATGGCGGCAGAGGTCGAGGTGATGAGTGTCCAGACTCCTAGGAATAGTAATACGTGTATCTTCATGATCATCCTTGTTGCAATTAGGTCATTCAGGGCTGAGAAGGCTTGATCTTTCGGTCCTGATCCAGTCCGGGCTGAATCGGCATGGCCGAAAGCGCTTCCCGATATAGAATCTGGAGTTCTTCCCGTTGATCTGGTGCTAACAGCCGTCCTCCTGAACTGACCTTTGCCAGAAACTCCTCCGGCTCGAAGGTCACATCGAATGACGCCGAAGCTTCCGGCACGTTCGGCATTTGTCGGTCATACTTTCCGATGTCCGGTCCCGGACCGTGGCGATCGTGAACCTCGCTTAGCGAGAGATACAGAAGAGATCCTCGTATGGAAAGCCAGCCCGTGGTCGTCTCTTCGTCCCCTTGATCGGTGGCATGGCTCAAGTGGAAGTAGATACGCTGGGCAGAGGTGGCTTGTGCCAGGGCCTTTGAGAGTGCCGGGGCGAGCACAATGATTTCCTCATCCCGGAATGCTCTGGTCCGGTCGGCTTGACCGCTGAACAAGCGATGGATCACGTTCCGTCTTTCCCATGACCGGACGCCTCGAAGTAATGTCCCAACCTCTGTCGGCGTCAACGCGGTCGGGTGTGTGTTGGATGTCGAGTCAGGATCTCCCTCCACGCGGACCGTGTTGAGCCCCGACTCATAGATCGTCTTTTGAGGCGCGAGGGGCTGGCTCGCACAACCGGTGATCACCGTGAGACCTATGAGGATGAACAGCGCCAGAACTGACCACAGATTGCGCGAATTTCCTGAATGCCTGCTGCCGTTCATGATTTGACCTCCTGCTGTTGGGCAAAGCCGACTTCGGTTGGCACGCGATCAAATCCACTTTTCTGCAAGAGGGTTTGGATCTCGGGCGTCAACAAGAACTCGATAAAGTCACTGGCACCCGAAATGTTTTTTGAAGTCCATACTGCGGTGACTCCATAACGGATGGGAGCATGGGAGTCGGCTGGGGCTGTATCGAGAATACGGACATTCGCATTTGACACAGCGTCTGTTCGATACACGACGCCGAGCTCGGCTTCGCCCTTGGCGACTAGATCGAGTACGGCCCGGGAATGCTCCCCGAAGACGTATTGAGACTTCAGTTGGAGATCGAGCTTGTTGTATTTCAGAAACTGAGCCGCCACTTTCCCTACCGACGAAGACTTAGGGTCCCCGACGGCAATCCGTCGGACCGGGACTGTCCGCAGGTCTTGGATAGAGGCAATGGGGGCGGGGAGAGTGGTGCTGGTGATCAAGACCAACGATGTGCCGGCATAGGCCCGCTTGGTTCCTTGAATGATCAGTCCTTTCTTTTCGAGCTGTTCAATTTCCTCAAACAGCGACGGTAGGAAGACATCCACCGGCGCGCCTTGTTCAATCTGATTGCGGAGCGTTTGAGAGGGTCCGTAGATGACCCGCACGTTGATTTCACGGTGCTGCGCCTCGAAAAGCGGTAATACTTTTCGAAACACGTCTCTGAGGCTGTTGGCGGCGGCGATTGTAAGGGTTTCTGGTTGTGCCTGCACGGGCGGCGCTGTCCAAACGGTCGTTGTCAATACACCGAGGAAGAACAGATTCCTCAATCGTAGGCTTCGTCGTGTCATGAAGTACCTCCTGGTCATCGTGATGAAATTCATCATAGGTCTAGAAATAGAACTGGTACTGCACGTTGATCCGATTTTCGATGAGGTCTTGACCGAATCCCGGTTGGCTCTCGAACGGGAACCGATCCGGCGCGCGTCCGCCGCTTCCCACTGTGAGGTTGGTATAGTCGATGACCAATCGGTTGTTGTAAGTGCCGTCGAAGGTATAGTTGATGGCGGCGCCGAACTCTTTGGTCAGGTCATGTTTTTGGGGTCTTCGCGGATCACAGTGGGTCCTTCTGTGGTCCGATCCTATGTGAACGCCTTGTTTGAGGCGGCGTTCCAGGCGTTCCCCACCGCTTGAAACTGGTGCAGGTTCTGGCGCAGAGTCGCCGCATGAAGAACCCCA
>JANYBU010000142.1 GCA_025360665.1 Nitrospira sp. | reverse complement strand
CCCCGGCATTTTCAGATCAAGAACAATGACATCGGGGTGTTCTCGACGAAAGAGCTCCACGCCCTTCCAACCACTCTCAGCGAGTACAACGGCATAGCCCTTCCGACGAAGTAGCGTGTCGAGGAGATCCCGGATGCCCGGCTCATCATCAATCACCAGAATCTTGGCCATGGTACCTCCCGGCAAAAGAGTGCGAGGCGAACCGTACCCGCACGGTGCGGTCTCCGTCACCTGGCAAGACCCCCAGGTAACATTATCTAGGAACGTCTCTTGACACATGGATGGGTCTCACGCAAGAGAGATGCCATTGGTCTGCGCAGAATTTATTTCTCGGAAAGGTCTTAGCTATGCGTTGGATTCTAAAGGTTTTAGTGAACAGTTGATCGGCAGTACCGATGGAAGCGACTTGATGCCATTCCGAATCGGTTCAGATACATGGAGGATTGATTTAGATACAGTTAGGGCATCTGCTGTCACTCGGTTGGCGGTCCTGGAGATTTCAGCGCTTCAGGATGGTTCTCTAGCGAGCTATATACGGGTTCGATTTCATGCGGGCAGGAGACGTGAGCTAGGCAGGATCGAAGTAATTGAGAATCTGCGAACCCGTGCGCTTTGTGGAGAGCTCGTTGGGCCCGAGCGTCGACGAAGAAGAGCGGATCGCTTCGAGCGAAGGATCCCAGATGACATCGGATAGCTGACTCGGGAGGCCGGTCGGTTGGCTCGGGTCTTCGCTGAATTTCAGGCGACGGGCCGCGGAAAAATTGGTCACATTATCGGTGTACGAAACCTTGCTCCCGGCAATGGCGGACCATTCCGCCATGACGTTGCGCGGAAAACAAACCAGGACCAAGAGGCCGAAGGAGAACAGGAGACTAGTGGGGAAGGTGCATCTGGCCATGAAGGCCACTTACGGTTGACCGAAGGACCGCACGTATCGCAGCACCTGCCAGGCTTCTTCTTCAGTCAGTACGAGCGGAATAAACGGAGCCATCGCCGTTCCCTTGCTGCCATTCTTCAAAATCCAGAACAGTTCCCCATCGGTGCGAGCGGCTTGCCATTTCTTGTCGGTGAAGTTTCTCGGTAAGGGGCCTTTCAGAGTCCCCGGGGCAATATCTCCTCCAAGCCCTTTCCCGTCCGGTCCATGACACACCTTGCAAAAGGCTTTCCCTTCATACAGCGCTTTGCCCTTCGCAATCATCTCCTCGCTGGCAGGGAGTGGATTGGTCACGGTGCGGGCCGCTTCGATCTGATCGCGTGGCACCCGCGGGCGTAAGACAGCTGGATCAGCCGCCCACGTCAGGCCACCGAGAAGCAGAAAGTACCCACCCACCAGCGAAGCCATTGATGCGATGCTGACTCGACTGGTCATGGCGCAAGACCCCTCTTCGGACAAGATGGAAACACAACGGGGAAAACGTGTCTCCACGCTCTCCCCGCCATCCACAATTCTGAGCTTACTGCTTCCGATGCTTGTGTCCGACAGATTGCGGGTGGCCGACCACACCGTTGGGCGCCTTGGCTCCATCCGGCCAGAGGTGGAAGATGATCCCATCCGTCTGAGCCGCAATCGCGGCGACTTCCTTCGCTTGTGCCTCCGGCATATCGAGAACCTGGACGCGACCTGTGGCGATCTCGACCTCGTGGTCATGATAGTACTTGTTCCAGGTTTTCAACGGTACATGTGCCCGCGAGACTGATTTGGAGACGAAATACTCGACATCCGTGAGCCGCGCGTTGGGATCGGTCGATTCAAACAGCAGACACTGCAGGACTTCTGGAGAAATCCCCTTGCAGTAATGGTGATACGGACCATGCACCGTGCCGTCTTCAAACTTGTGCGGGGCCATCACATGAATGTTAAAGCCATCGGCAGGGCCGGGCTTCTTCTCCGCTGCCGGAGCGGCTGGAGCAGCGGCGTTGTCCTGGGCAAACGCAGCTCCCATGGATAAGACGGCGAAACTCAATACAGATGCGATACTCAGCGCTCGGATCATGAGGACCTCCTAGGGTTGGGGTGAATGTGAACAGATCAATGCTACAAGCGTTCCCTCGACACACATAAGATAAGAGCCACCACCATCGCAAAGGATTCGCGAAATGTTGCCGAAGTTCCCCCTTTCTTCTCAACCCGCATTATTCATGAAGCTTCTGCTGCACGCATGGATATGCGGCTGTGACGGGCAGTCTCGCCGTTCAGTCCTTCAACATACTGCACGAGTATGTCTCAGGGCTTCACGCCTCCGAGTGCCCGTCTCGCTTCGCGTCTGCACGCTTTCGCAACGAACCGTCATGAATAATGCGGGTTAGGGCAACAGCTCCTGAATTTCAGATTTGCGAGGAGGAACAAGGTGTCAGGTTCGCTTGACGGTCGATTTCATCAAACTGTCTGCCTGCGGAGGCGAGAACCCCTGGTATCCTCTGTGGCGCTCGGCGAGTTCCAGCACGGAAAATGGCTGACCGTCGATCATCTCAGGCGCCGTGAAGATTTGCCGTAGCTGGCCACCGCGGGCGCCGACGATCTGGCCGGCAAAGACCACCCCTTGTGTCTTCAACCGTTCAATCGCCCGCTCGATGTCTTCCACACGCACCGCCACATGATGGAAAACCTGATCGCCAAATTTTTTGACCCAACCAGGGATGATGCTCGTGCGGCCTCGATCGTCGGGGTAGGCTTGATCCACGAAGAGCGCGGGGTATCCAACCTTCCGATAGACCTTCGCGTACCAGTCTTCATACTCGATCGTTTCGCTGTACCCGTACCCGAGCCTCGTGAATTCCTCCGCACGCCGATCGATAGTCAGCGTCCGCAGCGTGAGATGGTCTGCGACCGGGTAGAAGCCGACTCCCGCCTCGTCCAGCGAGTCTCGCAGCATTTTGGCTGCCCGATTGCGCAACACATAGTCGTTGATCATCCGGCTGATCAACGCATCGAGTGCAGCACTTTGGTCCATGGTCCGTCTCCTTTCCAACAGATGTTGGTCATTGGCCAATGGTCACTAGTAAACGGGGAAGACTACCTCCCGTTCTGCGTCCGCGTTTCTCCAATTGACCAATGACTAATGACCTTCGACCCTCACCGGTTATGAGCCGAACTGAATGCCCTGGGCCAACGGCAAATCGTGCCCCCAGTTGATCGTGTTCGTCTGCCGCCGCATATAGGCTTTCCAGGCATCCGAGCCGGCTTCGCGTCCTCCACCGGTTTCCTTTTCGCCTCCAAAGGCGCCGCCGATTTCCGCTCCTGACGTACCGATGTTCACATTGGCGATCCCGCAATCGCTGCCGACAGTGGATGTGAACCGCTCGCTGCTCCGCACATCGGACGTAAAAATCGCGGAAGACAAGCCTTGAGGTACCGCATTCTGCAACGCAATGGCGTCGTCAAGCTCCTTGAAGGGCATGACATAGAGAATCGGCGCAAAGGTCTCGCGCTGGACGATGGGCCAATGGTTCTCCACCTTCACGATGGCCGGCTCCACGAA
This sequence comes from Nitrospira sp., assembly GCA_025360665.1. Classification (GTDB taxonomy): domain Bacteria; phylum Nitrospirota; class Nitrospiria; order Nitrospirales; family Nitrospiraceae; genus Palsa-1315. The sequence continues at coordinate 3,584 of JANYBU010000142.1, read as the reverse complement.
ATAGCCCGGCTGATCCAGTACCTGCCCTCCGTAGAGGACTTTCCCTCCCGCCTGCTTCACCTCTTCGATAGCCCTCCGATAGGCTTCGACCGCAGCTCGATCGATCAACGGACCCAAGAGCACGCCTGGCTCTAGTGGATTGCCGATGCGTATCTGTCTGTATGCTGCGATCAGCTTCGCGACTACTTCATCGTAACGAGACTCGTGGACAAACAGCCGTCTGGTCGTCGTGCAACGTTGGCCGGCGGTGCCGACCGCACCGAACACGATGGCGCGAATCGCCAAGGAGAGGTCCGCCGTCTGATCCACGATGATCGCATTGTTCCCGCTCAGTTCCAACAGCGTCCGCCCCAGCCGTTGCGCGACGGTCGCGGCCACCGCTCGACCGACCGGTACGGACCCCGTGAACGAGATCAACGGCAATCGGCGATCCTGGACCAACGTCTCCGCGATGGTATTCTCAGCTGTCACGATCAGTGAGAAGATCCCTCGATAGCCCTGTTGCTCCATCACTCGGTTGCAGAGATGCTGCACCGCGATCGCGCAGAGCGGCGCTTTCGGCGAAGGCTTCCACACCACCGTATCTCCGGCAATCGCAGCCAGGAACGCATTCCAAGCCCAGACCGCAACGGGGAAATTGAAGGCGGTAATCACGCCGACCGGTCCAAGCGGATGCCATTGCTCCGACATCCGATGCTGCGCCCGTTCGGAATGCATCGTCGCTCCATACAGCATGCGCGACTGGCCCACGGCAAAGTCTGCCATATCGATCATCTCCTGAACTTCGCCGTCCCCTTCCGCTTTGATCTTGCCGACTTCAAGCGACACCAGCGAGCCAAGCAGGTCCTTGTGCACCCGCAACGCAGCGCCGATCAGCCGGACGAATTCTCCCCGCTTGGGAGCTGGAATGAGCCGCCATTGCTGGAATGATGCCATAGACTCCCGCACGATGTGCTCATAGTCATCGGCTGAACAGGTGCGAATCTGCGCAATCGTCTCGCCGGTCGCCGGATTCACGGACTCCAGCAGCGATGTGTTCTCGCCGGAAGCCCACCAATGGGTCCCGGTGCTGCCACCGGCGTTGACGGCGCCCAAGTCCAATCCCTTTAGAATTTCCGCAGTGGACATCATCGGTAGCATGCTCCAAACCGATTATTGAGCACGTCTTGTAACGGAAACGATTCCTGGGTCACGAATCCCCTGTACTGTTTGGGCGACGCGAGCACGAGATCGGCTACGGCACAAAGGCTCGAGGCGGTGGTCACTTGAATGGCGGACCACAGTTTTCCTTTAATGCATTGGGGATAGATCTTCTTCACATAGTTCTCCTCGAACAACGCGCCTCCCCGCATCCCCATGACAGACGCATAGATCAGCACGACATCTTGCAGTGTCTGGGGAATCGCCCGTTCGAGAATTCGCTTGAGCGTCTCGCGATCCTCATTCAGCTTGAGATCGTTCATCAAGAGGTGAATTTTCTCACAATGGCCTGGATACCGTAGCGTCTTGTAGTTCATGGTCCGGACTTTCCCTGCATAGGTATCGGCCAACGTTCCCAATCCTCCGGACGTGTTGAACGCTTCATACAGGAGTCCGTCCACCTCGATCGTCTCATATCCTTCGAGAGGCAGGAGGGGCACCTTCTCCCCCCCTTCAATTCCGTAACAGATGTTACCGTATTCGTTGATCAGCCCGTCGGTGGACCACGTCAACGAATACTTGAGGGCATTACTGGGATGAACCGGCAAGGCTCCGACCCGCATTTTGACCGTATCCACCGTATCGAAATGGGTGATCAAATCGTGCGCCACAATGCTGATGAAACCGGGAGCCAGACCGCATTGCGGCACAAAGGCTTGCGGTGAGTCGGTGCTCAGGACTTTGACTTGATTCGTGACTTCGACATCCTCCGTCAGGTCAAAATAGTGAAGCCGGTGTTCCCGAGCCAATCCAGCTACAACGGGGTTGCAAAAATACGGAAGACTCGACAGGACTGCATCGAATCGATGTGCCGTCAGGTATGCGCTGATGGAGTCGGGGTGTCGGGCGTCGAGGTGCAGGGGCGTCACTCGCGAGAGGCCGAGGTCCTCGACGAACCGCTTAGGAGCGTCGAGGCTGATGTCACCAAAAGACACCTCATAGTCGCCGCTTTCTGACAAGAGACAGGCAACCAGGGATCCGATCTTTCCAGCACCCAGGACGAGCACACGATGCATGGCAGGCCTCACTTACCATCAGTATACTCCTGCCCCAGTAGACTGCGGAAAAACTATTTTGCTGCGCGAGACCTTCGAGGGTCCCCACGTGCGGGATTACGAGCGGGAAAAGCGAGACGGGCGGGACAGGGGAGGGTTCGAGGTTTTCGGAACGACGAACCCAGAACTTCGAACTTCGGATCGCGCGCGCCGACAATTGGCGAAGGTCTTCCCCACAATATGAAAAACCAGCATCGACGAGAGGAATTAAGACCTGGCCCCACCAGAAATAGTCTGGACATTCCGACAAGGGTAGACCGGTGAAGGCACCAAATTCTTGGGTAAAAACGATCTAATTTGTTGACTTTATTGCACATATCAACCGTGAAGCAGACAAGGAGTTTGTGATACTCTAATACATTATCAGGAGCAGCGGTTATGTTGCGCATGCCTTCTCGAGTCGTGTTTCCGTTCGGCTATCGGATCTCCGTGCGCCAACTTTCCGATACCGACATGGACCGTCGGGACCCGAATGCCGACGGTATCTGGGACGATGCCACGAAAACCATTTACCTTCGCAAGCGCTTGCCTGTGACCAGACGGCGCTATATTCTGGCTCATGAATTGGGCCATGCCTGGCTGGACTGGCAGCACAGGCATCTTGATAACGGCAAAGCCAAAACATAGCAGAAAGCTGAAAAAGTCCGCCAGCGGCGTTCTCGCATCGTTCAGATCCTCAACGTACCCCAGAGGGTACGCCTCCGGTCTTCACTCGCTGCGGCCTTGCTGGACGAACTTTTTGAGAATCGTGCGAGGTTGCGTCCTGTTGGACGGGACATGTTGACCATAGGATTTCCACCGTGCCACAATAGTTTTCCCGCAGCCTGCTCCTTGCTCCCCTAGCCGATCTTGGCCCCGGCAAGCTTGAGTACCACAGCCCATTCCGCTTCCGTCACCGGCTGGACCGAGAGGCGGGAGCCTTTGCGCAACAAGACCATGCCCCTCAGCTTAGGTTCCTCCCTTAGTCGGTCAAGCGCCAGACTAGTCTTGAATGTCTGACGATACCGGATCTCCACCATATCCCACCGTGGGGCAGAGAGCACACTGGCTGAATCATAATGGTGGCTCGTCTTATCGAACTGCGTCCCATCGGGATAGGCAGTCCGCACGACTTCTGCAACCCCCACCACAGCCGGCGGCTCGGCATTGCTATGATAAAAAAGCACGTAGTCGCCAACGGCCATCGCACGCATGAAGTTGCGCGCTTGATAGTTCCGCACCCCATCCCAACAGGTCGTCTGCTTGGGAGACTGCGCAAGATCCTCGATCGAAAAAACGCGTGGTTCCGATTTCATCAGCCAATAGCGGCGCCCTTGTTTCATCGCATCA
>JANYBU010000134.1 GCA_025360665.1 Nitrospira sp. | reverse complement strand
GCCGATACTCATATGAACCCGCTCATTACCGCAACAGTTGAAGCCACTGAGGAGGCAATCCTCAATGCCCTTACGATGGCCACCACCGAGTTGGTACTCGTTCATGCCAATCCTCCAGACGCAAAAGAGTCGCGAGAGGATAACGAGGCACGAGAGGGAAATGCAAGTGAGGGGAATTCTCAGTTTTACGGGGTACTGATTCTCCGTTGTTACTTGGCAGGGTGATCGAGGATGGCACGAAGTCTTGTGATGGAAATGGCCTCGACTCGGTGTCCGTCGCGTCCCACAACGGTGCTGGCCATCGTAAGGGCATTGAGGATTGCCTCCTCAGTGGCTTCAACTGTTGCGGTGATGAGCGGGTTCATATGAGTATCGGCCAACTGGGTCAATGTGTACGTTCGGTCGTTGGGATAGTGGGGGATGATGTTGGCCGTGGAGAAGGCCAGCATGAAGTCGCCGCTGCCGTGGCGCGCGGTGGAGCCTGTGCGCGCCAGCCCAAGCGCGGCACGTTTCGCCAATCGAGTGAGCTGTCGGCCATCGAGCGGAGCATCGGTGGCGATGAGGACGATGATGGAGCCTTCACTTTGGCCTGGTGAAAGGGCCTGCGCGACGGGAGGAATAGCCTCATAGAGGCGACCGACCGGCACCCCACCCATGACAAGCTCAGGCCGTCGCCCATGGTTCGCGTTGACGAGCACGCCAATCATATAACCGCCTTCAATGTCTGGTAATCGCCGCGATGAAGTTCCGATGCCGCCCTTGAATCCGTAGGAGACCATCCCTGTTCCAGCACCAACAGTTCCTTCCTGCACGACTCCTGAGGAGGCGCTGTCGAGCGCCTGCAACACATCCGCCTCCGAGATATGCCGCCCTTGAATGTCGTTCAGGCGTCCATCATCGCATTCGGCGACCACGGGTGTCAGGGTATCGTCGGTAATGCCGATTTCCGGATAGCGCGAGATCATCCAGCTCATGACCCCGTTGGCCACTCGGGGCACGTTCAACGTATTTGTCAGGGCGATGGGATACTCAAGGAAGCCTGATTCGTTGATCCAGGCGAGCCCGGTCATCTCGCCGGTCCCATTGAGGACGAACGATCCAGCCGGCACTTTCTTGTGCCATACGTCGTCGCGGGGGATGACGACCGTCACGCCGGTTCGTACCGGGCCGAGCCCAGGCTTGAGCGGTCCGTCGCCGGAGATGAGGGTGGTCTGGCCCACGGTGACACCGGCCACGTCGGTGATCGCGTTGAGCGGTCCTGGGGTATAGGATCCGACGACGATGCCAAGCGCACGAGCTCGCAATCGTGATTCTTCCGGCTCGCTTGCTTGGGCAGACGCAAACGGGGCTAAGCAGATCCCGATGGCCAGGATCAGCAGAGGGATTGTCAGGCGGGCGATGCCGTTAGATCTCATGGCTCGATCCGACATGGGGGACCGTGACTTCAATTTGGGGATATTCTGCCTGAATGGCAGCGGCCAGCGAAAGGGCCTGCTTTTCTTCACCATGGACGAGAAAAATCTTACTTGGGCCTGGCCTGATTGCGCGCACGTAGGCCAATAGATCCTGTCGATCCGCATGGGCCGAGAGCCCATTGAACTTGACGATCTGCGCTCGGCGCGGAGTGGGTACGCCGAAAATCTGGACGACATCCCAGCCTTCGACGAGTTTGCGCCCGAGGGTATGTTCGGCTTGAAAGCCCACGAAGACGATCACATTCGCTTCGTCTTGAATCGCGTGCTTCAGATGGTGCACGACGCGACCGCCTTCGCACATGCCCGAGGCGGAGATGATGACGCAAGGGCCCTTTATGCTGTTCAGGCGTTTGCTGTCTTCCGGCGACGAGACAAAATGGATATAGCGTGAGGCAAAGAGGTCGCCGGAGGCCGTGAAGGTTCTGGTGGTTTCTTCATCATAGCATTCCGGGTGGCGGCGAAAGACCTCTGTAGCCCGTGAGGCCAGCGGGGAATCGATATAGATCGGGATGGGATCGAGGCGGCCCTCGCCGACGAGTTTTTTGATCCGCATGACCAAGTCCTGAGTTCGTCCAACGGCAAATGCCGGGACGATAATCTTGCTCTTGTGGGTTTTGGCATGGGTGAGAAGGTCCAGTGCCTTCTGTTTCATGATCTCTCGGTCGGCTTCGTGCAGGCGATCGCCGTACGTCGACTCAAGAATCAACACGTCGCATGGCGCTGGCGGTTCAGGATCGCGAAGAATCGGCATGTTGGAACGGCCAAGATCTCCGCTAAAGAGGACGGTGGTGGTATTGCCACGCGCGGTATATTTCACCCGAATGGTCGCCGATCCCAAGATATGGCCTGCGTCGTGAAAGGACGCTGTCACGCGTGGGGCGATCTTGAGCATGTCCCCGTATCGTACCCCCTCGAATCGGCGGACAAGCTTACGGACGTCATCGGTATTGTATAAGGGTCTGACACAGGTTTTCCCCCTCCGCTGCTCCTTCTTGTTGACGTAGCCGCAATCACTGACCTGGACACGAGCCGAATCTTCGAGCATGAGTTCTGTCAAGTCGGCGGTGGCTCTGGTGAGGTAGACCTTTCCTGAGAATCCATGCTTCGGAAGCACCGGTAAGGCGCCGGAATGGTCGATATGGGCATGGGACAACAAGACGGCTCCAATCGATTTTGGATCGAATCCCAAATCCTGATTCTGACGAAGCGCCTCCTCTCGACGCCCTTGAAAAAGTCCACAATCAAGCAACAGTCTGCATCCTGGCGTTTCAACCATGTGGCGACTTCCGGTGACGGATCGTGCCGCGCCGTGGAAGGAGAGTTTCATGATGAGGGCACTCCATTGTGGCGGCTGATCAAGTCCCAGGCTTCCTGGGCCGTCTCGGCATAGTGAAACAACTGTAAATC
>JANYBU010000347.1 GCA_025360665.1 Nitrospira sp. | reverse complement strand
CCTGGATTCGTGAACTCGTTGACTGTCTTCGTTCCCACGGCGTCTCCTTCTATCCTATGCCACACGTTGATGATCATGGGCGACCATCAGCATACGCCGTTTCCCTCATGCCCTCCATACACAACAATCGATCATAACTCGGCTGTCGTTTCGCTTATATTTAAGCTCCTTGTCTGCAAAGTCCCTAAGCAACTCGATCAAGCCTATCCCGTGACGAGGGGTGGCTGTTTCGGTTAGGTCGCCGATTAAGTCTTCCTCTTTAACGATATCCCTGTTGCCAACTTTATGTGGGCGACTTGCGCACTTACCAACCGGCACGACCAAATCTGGATCGAACCCGTCCAAGTACCCAGCGATGATATCCGCAGGCGATGGTAGACGCCGAACTCGATGGGATTCCCACTTAGCCGGAGTACGGAGGTATGAGGGAATAATTGAATTGTAGTTTCCACCCCATAAAAAAGTGCTTAGCTCGATTGCGCGATACACCCCTGCGCGATCTGCAGGATCCACGAGGAATGCAATCCGAATAGGGCGGACACGGATTTTTACTGTTCCATAAGCCATTTGCTTGCTACCACATAGCTGCGCATGATGAAGGCATCTTCACTTCACGAGCCTTCCATCAAACGCTTGTGAAAGGATCGCCTGGCGGAGGCGGGCAGCTCGGGTGAGATTGGCTTCGACGGCTGCTTCAAGTTCCTCAATGACCGACAGGCGGCGCTCGACTTCCGAGACAATTGACTTTTGTTCTTCGAGGGGTGGGAGTGGAAAAGGTAATGCCCTGCATAGCTCGAGCGTAAGATTGGATTGACCGACTGTTGTTTTAGCCCGCTTGATCGCCCACCCCATAATTGTTTCAGACATAAGCCCAACAGCCACATAATGGTTTGACATAGGTTCTAAAACTCTAAACCGAGCAATAGCCTGATTAATATTTGCCTCCGCAAGCGAGTCCGGAACAATGGCGACTTGGCCGAGAGGAGGTCCTACGATATTAATCAGAACATCCCCCATCTTTACCTTAGACCTTCCGAGTTCGGCCTCATGAACGGCACGATCAACGAAAGTGGGTTTAATCGTGAGGTCGAGTCGGCCTGTGAAGGTCAGGTTGTACACCTTCAAGAATGGGACATCGCCGGTGACCTCACGTAACTTTTCTGCTGTTGGAGTTGTACCTTTTGTTATGAAATCACAAAACTGGTCAGCTGCTGCCCAGATCCAGCCTTCTGGAAGTGATGGGAGGTTGTTTGTATCCGGCTCGACCGGCTCTTGGTATTTCCTTTTGCCGGACCACTTGGCGGGGCGTTCGGCGAGGATAAGTTCGAGGAGTTTGCTGGCTGGTTCAACGTCGGGATGTTGCTGACGCCACTCTTCGGTCAACTTGCCTTCGACGGCGGCCTTGAGGACGGCAGCTTTGTAGCGTTTGAGGTTGGCCTTGACGCGCTTGAGGTTGGCAACGGCATCGTCGAGGCGGGAGAATTGTTTTTCGATCTCCGCGACCAATAACTCTTGTTGAGCCAGCGGCATTACTTGAAAAGGGATTTGCTCTAACTGAGTCTTTGATATTACGCCTTGTGCTGATCCTGAAGATGCTGCTCGTAGTTTCAAGACGTGCGGTTGAAGCTGGTAATAGACAAACTTTGTATTAATATCCTCTTTGGGACGAATCGCTGCAACACTGCGCCCGATGGCGCAGTCGATTCCCAGGTTAAGCTTTCCAGCTGTCGCTCCCACAACGCAAATAAAAACATCGCCTTTCTTCCCAAACTTCAGAGGTCTAGTCGTCCATTCCTTCTCCTCCGGATACAGGTGAGCAAACTCCCCAGCCTTGACAAATACGGTTCCCTCCCCGTTCTTATTACATTCGACACCGGGCGGGGCCTGTCCCATCTCAAACGTGGCAATCTCGCCGAGCATTGTTCGTGAACTGTAACTCACGCTGCTAACGCCCCGTTCAGTTCTTCAATAAGTTTATTCAGTTCGCTCCCAAAGACCTGATGCACCTTCCCCAACCCACCCTCTTGTGCAAACGGCGCGTACTCGAAGTCGTCTGGTTCAACCGCAAGGTTTGCGGCTACATGGTCGCGGATCATTTCCAGCCAGCAGCGCTGCTCGTTCGTAAACTTCTTTCCTCTGCTCTCTTGCTCCCCTAGCCACGCGTTGAAGTTGGTGTTGACCTTCTCAGGAAATGGCACCAACTCGTTATCCTGGTGCGTGGCGAAGCGAACGAGGGAGACAAGGTCTGTGAGGATGCGCTTGCTGCTCGCGCCTTTGACCTTGGATTTCTCCAGCGCAGCATAGGCTTGCCAGAGTTGAGATTCGCTCCAGAGGTAGGGCGGTTTTTCGATGGCGTTGGCCAGATCCTTGATGTCCTCGAATTTCAGCCGATGTTTGTACGGCTTGCTGTAGAGAACTTGCAGGGCGGTGATCTCGTCCTTGTGCTGTGTGATGAACTGCTCGAAGGACTGCACGATGGTGCGGGCACGGGCCAGAGCGTCAGCGCTGAAACCTGCTTCGATGACCTGGTCCTGGCTGACATGGTCAATCGTCAGTTCGTTCTTCTTTTTGATCTCGATGAGGAGTTCACGCAGTTTCGGATCGTGGAGCGGGGTGACGGCGTCTTTGATGAGCTTGGTCGCCGCCGCTGCAATAGCCTGTTCGGTGATGAGTTTCGCGGAGTCTGCAGGCAATCCTGCGTCAAGCCTGGCCCGTTCGGCGTGGCGGTCCGGGTTCACGGCTTCCACCAACCTGCGGCTCAGATCCTTGAGCGTGAGGCCGCCGCTCGCTTTGCTGATGGCCTGTTCATCTTCCTTTGTAATCCGGTGCTCCATGCGAGCGAGTCGCCCAGCGATGCTGGTGAGCACGTCTTCTTCTGTGTTCCCCAGTGCCACGGCTTGGAGCAGCTTGTCAAAGGCGACGCTGGGCTTCTTCTCCATCGGACGCGCGTCGGTCTTGTCTTGTTCGCAGACGCCGACGGCATCGACGATGACGAAGTGGTCTTTGCTCGTGGCATCGGGCGTGATGGCTTTCAGATCATCCGGCTTGATGACGCGGACGCCCCGGCCCTTCATTTGCTCGAAGAAGGTGCGGGATTTCACCGTGCGCATGAAGACGACGATCTCGACGGGCTTGATGTCGGTGCCGGTGGCGATCATGTCCACCGTGACGGCGATGCGGGGATGGTAGCTGTTGCGAAAGGCCTTGATGAGTTCCTTGGGAGTCACCCCGGTGGTGCGATAGGTGATCTTCTGGGCGAATTCGTTGCCCTTGCCGAACTCTTCGCGGAGGATTTCGACGATGTTCTCCGCATGGGCATCGTCCTTCGCGAAGATGAGGGTCTTGGGCACCTCGGTGCGGCCGGGAAAGATCTCGGTGAAGAGCTTGTCCTTGAAGGCTTTGACGATGGTGCGGATCTGGTCAGGGGCGACCACATCGCGGTCGAGCTGGTCGGGATCGTAGGCGAAGTCGTCGCTAAGCTGTTCCCATCTGGTGGCGCGGGTCTCGCGGTCTCGCTTTTCCACATAGAAGCCTGCGTCCACCTTGGAGCCGGCTGCGGTGATGGCGGTGCGGATACGGTACACGTCGTAGTTGACGTTGACGCCGTCGGCCACGGCCTGCTCGTGTGAGTATTCCATGACGAGGTTCTGATTGAAGAAGCCGAAGGTCTGCTTGTTGGGCGTGGCGGTGAGGCCGATGAGGTGGGCATCGAAGTATTCCAGTACCTGTGCCCAGAGGTTGTAGATGGACCGGTGGCATTCATCGGTGACGATGACGTCGAAGGTTTCAATCGGAATGGCCGGGTTGTAGTCAATGGGCTCTGGTTGTTTGAAAAGCCGTTCGAGGCCGGAGACGGAGGCTTCTTCGTCCTCGTCCGACAGCTCCCGCCCCTTCAGCATGGAATACATGCGCTGGATGGTGCTGATGCAGACCCGCGCGGTGGTATCGAGGGTATTGCCCGCCAGCCGCTGGACGATGAACTCTTCGGTGAACTTGAAGTTGTTGTACGGCGAGACGTACTGCTGGAATTCCTTGAGTGTCTGGTCGCCGAGGTTTCCGCGATCTACCAGAAAGAGCACCCGACGCGCGCCGCCGAACTTGATGAGCCGATAGATGAAGTTGATGGCGGTGAAGGTCTTGCCGCTGCCGGTGGCCATTTGGATAAGGGCGCGTGGACGATCTTGAGCCAGCGACTTTTCGAGATTATTGATGGCGGTGATTTGGGCGGGCCAGAGGCCGGTGAGCCTCTTCCAATATGAAATGAGTCTGAAGCCGGGTCGTATTTCCAACGAGAAATGAGTCTGAGCGGCGGCTGTGCTGAATCGGTCATGATGCCAGGCATGGTGATCGACATGGAAGAAGCACGGCTGCAGACGATTGCG
>JANYBU010000346.1 GCA_025360665.1 Nitrospira sp. | reverse complement strand
CGCAATCGTCTGCAGCCGTGCTTCTTCCATGTCGATCACCATGCCTGGCATCATGACCGATTCAGCACAGCCGCCGCTCAGACTCATTTCTCGTTGGAAATACGACCCGGCTTCAGACTCATTTCATATTGGAAGAGGCTGATGGTGGACATTCCAGCCTGTGTAGGGTAGGGTTAACTGCTCTACGCCTAACAGGTTACTCGTTACGGAGAGTAATCCTTCAAGCAATGAGACACGTATGCTGAACAGTGCTGCCACGGATACGATGCCTACAAGGCCGTTCATTCGACAGCTGGAGCGCTGGCTGGTCGGCCTGGCGATGATGGTCATCGCGTACCTGCTCGAGAAAGCCGTGCTGCGGTCGATCAGGCGCAGTGGGACGAAGTCTTCGTCGCGGGACCGCACGGCATCGTAAATCATTGTGATCGTCAACGCCCTCGCAGTAGATCAATTACCAGGCCAACGGTCAGCAGACCTGCGACGACTCCGAATGTGATCGGTACCCACTCGGCCACACCCGTCGACATGACCGTGAGTCCGCTGGCCAGGACACTTGCCGCAGCGGTCAGGCCAAGCGCCAGACGCCGTCCCGTGTGACGCACCGTATCCTCCAGCGAATTGGCCCGGAAGTTCACCACAAGCTTTTGGCCAGGGCTGGCACCGATGAGGTGTTCGACCGCCTCGATCACGCGCAGGGCCCGTACCTTAAACTTTTGCGCTTGATACACGAGTGTCTTCGGATTGAGCGTAGCACCCATGCGCTTGACCACCCAGCGCGTCAAGAACTTGCCGGCTACGTCGTAAGGGTCGAGTGCTGGATCGAGCTCGGCGGTCGCCAGTTGTACCTGTGCGAGTGCCTTGATGGCGAGCGTGAGCGAGGCCGGTAGCGGTACCCCATGCCGTAACGAGACTGCGCTCATTTCTTGCAGAATGGGCCCGATCTGCATCTCGGCCAGCTTGGCCGTGCGATATTTCGCCATCACTTCCCCGATCTCGCTTTGGAATCGGGGCACATCGAGATCGCCGCGATCGATGGCGCCCGTCATCATCAGTGTGACATCCGTGACAAACGCGGCATCTTCCTGCCACAAAGCCATCAACAATAACAACAGATGCTCACGGAAATCGGCTCCTACCACGCCGACCATCCCGAAATCGAGAAAGTAGACGCGGTTCTTCCACCACATCAGGTTGCCTGGGTGGGGATCGGCATGGAAAAAACCATCGACGATGATCTGTTTGTAGTAGCTCTCCAGCAGTTGACGGGCGGCCTGGATGCGCTCTGGACCTACCGGTGCCTGCTTGATCGGTATGCCCTGGATCTCTTCCATCACCAATAATCGGGACGTGGACAGATCCCGGTACACGCTGGGTACGGCAAGGCGATCATAGCCTGCGAGCACACCCTGCATCCGCCCGATGTTGTCGGCCTCCTGACGGAAGTCGAGTTCACGGTGGAGCGAGGTGGAGAGGTGCTTGAACACGGCCTCCATATCAATCACCCGATTGAGCGCGGGACGCTTTCCGACTTTCTCGGCAAACACCTCGAGCAGGGCGAGATCCTGTTCGATTTCAGCACGAGCGGTTGGTCGCTGAACCTTGACGACGACCCGATCACCGTTTTCGAGTGTCGCACGGTGGACCTGAGCGATTGTGCCGGCGGCGAGGGGATTCGGGTCGATCGACTTGAACACATCCTCCCACGGTACGCCCAATTCCTGCTCCGAAACCCGGACCACGTCGCGCTCAGTCATAGGCGGCACGTGGCTCTGCAACAGGGCAAGTTCCTCAATGTACTCTACCGGAAGGAGATCCGGACGGGTTGATAACACTTGCCCGAGTTTCGAGAATGTCGGACCCAGCTCTTCCAGGGCCGTGCGTAAGCGCTTGGCCTGTTGACGGCGGATGGTCGTATCCGGTTCGTTGGATTGGCCGAACAGCTCTGTGAGGCCATGTTTTGCCATCACGGTTGCGATTTGCGTAGCACGCGCTACCAGCCGAGGCTCAAAAGGCGGAATGTCACCCTTCGGTCGGTGAGCTTGCACCGAGTCCGATGCAGGCTCACCAGTAGATGACAAGGTGTTCACGATAATCACGGTGCAGCGGGCATTGTGACTGATGCGGTTCGGTACGTTACCGAGCAAAAACTCCTTTCGTCCCGCCATGCCAAAATTGCCGACCACCAGGACATCGATGGCCTCCTGCTCAACGGCGCGGACGATCGCCAATGCCGGATCGACATCAATAACGACCAGGGCATGACCGCGCTCCCCGGCAACCTGCCGCGCGAAGCCCGCCAGTTCATTGTTGGCGGTAGCAGCGCGTGTTTGTTCGGCTGCGCCGAACTCTGTGGCGGACGGATACTGCGGCACCACCACCTGTACCACGAACAGCTCTGCGTCGTAGCGGTCGGCAAACCCGGCGGCCCAGTGGACGGCCTGGTCGGCGGGTTCGGAGCGATCGGTGCCTACCATCACACGCCGTATGGCGGTACGCTCCAGATGATTTTCCATAGACGTAAATAACCTTTTAGTAAGAGCAGAATCGGAATTACAGAATCAGTTACTGTAGCAGCCTGCTGAAATATTCTGCCAGCCTGTCTTGTTCATTTGGTATGTTTGGTCTGTCCAGTTTGTTTGGTTGCATGAGACGAACCAGATGGACCAGACAGACCAGATAACCAGACAGACCGGGCTTGTCCCAGACATGCAGGCCATCGAAACTCTGCTGGGCCGAAATAGTTTTTCCGCAGCCTGCTAGACATCAACGGCGACACCTGGCCGTAAAAAGATAAACTGAATCGAGAGAGACGGCAATCCTAAAGCACTCGCGACGGCTCGCGAATAACTATCGGCTTGGGATCGGTAGCGGTCCACTCTGGTCTGTACGTCTGCAGCCGCCACATCATCCGTCTTATAGTCGGCAATCCAGATCCGGTCGTCAAGCCGGTAAATGATGTCAATCACCCCTTCCATCATCTGGCCCTCGCCCAAGGGCATGACGAACGGAACCTCTCGCCCGAGCACCGTCGCACGTTGCAGTCTTTTGTACGGCTCGGAGGAAAGGAAGTTCTCAAAGAGCGCAGTGAGATCCTCCGTGACGTCGGCCATCAATTGAGGATGATCCTGTTCCACATAGCGACGACTGGTCTGCTCGATGACAGTACTGATTTCAGTGCGAGGCCTGGTGAAGTCCCATTGTTCGAGCACCGCATGGGCACAGACTCCCACCAGCCGGGCCAGATCGGCATCACGCCCTGTCACAGTATGCGAAAAAACGGCATCTGGTCTGCCTCCTGCGAGGCTCGAAGGGGTCAGTCGTCTCGGCGTCGTACGACGCTGCTCCCACTCAACTTGCCTTGCGTGGCGACAAATGAGAATGGGGCCAAGGGCAGGAGCAGGAGCGACCTTCGATAGAGACTCCTTCCGGTGCCGTCTCACTGCCACCGTGGCCGGCGTGATCACACGAGTGAGGCGACTTGTTCCGATGCAGATCTGGTCAGACGTCGATGGAGCCTCCTCGCCTGACATCGCTTCTCCGAGCAGAGCGAGGACGGTGTCATGTCCCGGTTTAGTGGTCTGCCCGCCGGATAAGACCAGCAGATCGCGAGCCCGTGTCATGCCGACATACAGGAGTCGCCGCTGCTCAGCTTCTTCCCGCGCCGCCATCTTCATGTCCACGAGCACAGCTCCGAGATTCGAGCGGCCCCCCATCTGCAGGCTATAACACCGGCTCGACCAATCATGATGGATGGACGGTCCCTTGCGAAGATTTTTTGAGCCCTGGTGCAGGCCGGGAAGAATGACCACAGGAAATTCCAACCCTTTGGCCTTATGGATGGTCAACACGCGAACGGCGTCCAGTGATTCCTCAGCCAGGGCGCTTTCTGCCTCATCCGGCTGTTCCGACACCCTGGTCATCATCAGGTCAACGAACCCGGCCAGCGTGAGATGGGGACGATCGGCGAGTGTCTCGGCCATATCCCTTGTCTTCCGGAGATTAGCCACGGCTTGCTCGCCATGGAGCGATGCCGCTGCCAACTCTAGAACTGGCAATTGTTCGAAGATCAGATCGATGACGTCAGGCACAGGTCGCAAGGGAGCGAGTTTGTGCAGTTCGGCCAATCGCTCATAGAGCCGACGGACCATTCCTGCCTGGGGATGGTTCCAGGAAGACAACCGTTCCCCTTGCTGGTAGTCCAACCCCTCTATCTGCTGGAGGGCCAGTAGGTCCCGGTCCGTCATGCCGCCCAGGGGTGAACGCAAGATTCCGACCAGCGCAATCGTATCGTGTTGGTTGTCGATGACCCGGAGGAGGTTGACCAAATCGATAATTTCCTGCCGCCGATAAAAATGCTTTTCTCCGTCAGTGATATAGGCGATGTCATAGCGGCGAAGGGCATCGAGATAGACCTGGGCCTGGGTCAACTTTCTGAAGATCAGGGCAATGTGGCCCGGTTGGAGTGGACCTTCGCGTCGATCGCGATCTGTGACCGTCGTGCCGGCGAGGAGCTCCTCCTTCAGCCAGCGCGCCAGCGCTTCCGCCTCCGCCCTGGTCGC
>JANYBU010000345.1 GCA_025360665.1 Nitrospira sp. | reverse complement strand
CGCAATCGTCTGCAGCCGTGCTTCTTCCATGTCGATCACCATGCCTGGCATCATGACCGATTCAGCACAGCCGCCGCTCAGACTCATTTCTCGTTGGAAATACGACCCGGCTTCAGACTCATTTCATATTGGAAGAGGCTTCTACCCCAATGATCAAGATGCGTCAACTGGAAATATTGACCATGTGCCTCAAGATCGACAGAACAACCTTTATTGAGCACAAGCGTGAAAAATCTCATCGCAGTGATTGTTTGCATCAACCGATCGGGGCACCGGTCTATACTCTACCCCCACCACGCGATCCTCTCCCATGAGGAGGTGCGCCCAACACCCGTGATGCACTCCTGACCTACTGCCCTTGGATAAGGAAGATGATTCCTCAAACATGGGGGCTTCTTTGTAGTAGGTCAGTACTGTCCCCTCAGCCGTCTTTGTTTCCTGAAGAGGGTTACCAGCACAGGCGACGAGTTCTTGTTTACCTTTCCCAAGCAAGACTTTCCCGATGGGATTCGGTTCAATCGGCTGAAACGCAGCACAACCGATGAGCCCAACAAAACCAACCATGAGGAGGAACTCTAAGATAAGGTACCGTGTGCCAGAACCCAACAAAGGCATTCTCATATAGGTGTTGTATATCAGAGGTTAGTTTTAATGCTCAAGCACCACGGAGGGTGCTTCGTAACTACTTGACCAGCGATGAACTGTCCGTCGCTCGATTGAGTGCTCTCTGGCCATAACTGATCCAAACTATCCTAAGCTGCCCCAAACTGCCTCATTCCCTTCTCTTCGTCTCTGTCCTACGATCGGGATCACACCGAGAGAATTCAGACCTGTTCGCACGAGCGCGGCGGCATGACGAATCCAGCGCACAACAGCCTACATCTCCCTAATTCCCAGGGTGGAACTTCCGGCGTAGTAGGGGGCCAGACTCTGAAAACCTGTAGGGTGCATGAAGAAGTCGGATATTTCGATCAAAGAACTGGCGGCCATCGATTCGAATGTCCCCTCATCCAGCGTTTTGAATCCTGCGATCATACACAAAACGGATGTCTTCCCTGCCCCGCTGGGACCAAGAAGCGAAAAGGGTCCCCCGCGCTGCACGAGCAACGACACATCGTCAACGGCCAACGTGGCCCATGAGGCTTCACCAAAGACATGATGTCGATGCTAGTTGGTTGTTCAACCATCCTGATCCATTTCGATAGCGCCGGACCGAGCGGCTCGGGTGCGGAGAGTACTAGTCCGCAGGATAGCCTAGCGAGACGGGCGAGGGTGCGAGGTTTCCGGAACTTCGAACCCCGAACGTCGAACTTCAGATCGCACCTGTCTCGCGCTCCACGCGGCACCGGCTGTGACTGCGGGCGGACTTGTTTGTGATCCTGCAAGGGTACACTCAAGGGAAGCAATCGGCGGCACGAGATCGCCAGGCAGAGGCTCAGAAGTCGAGTCCTACCTTGGAATTGGAGTCGCGGAGATGCTTGCGGACCCGGACTTGCTCGTGGTGCTTGCGCAACAACTGTCGCCGAATGACGTCGCGATCCTCGGCCACGATGCGCACCAATCGATCGACATCTTCCGCATGCTCGCGGACCAAGTCGGACAACTTTGCCATTTGGCTCTCAAGATGTTCTAACCGCCAGAGCGACTCTTTACTGCCGTCGGCTGCCGGCTTCTGGACCAATTTCTTGACTGGCTTCTGTTTCACAAGCGACGTGACGAGTACATCCCGCTTCATGCTCACTCCTTATGATCGAATCCTCACGAATATTTTGACGCTGTCTTTTGTAGTATCGTCTCAGATCCTCGCGATGTCAACGAGTCTGCTTTCTTTCTATTTCCTCAGCGTCCTGCTACAATTCGCCAAAATGCAGAACATGTTCACCATGGTGCTGGCGGGCGGAAAGGGCGAACGGCTCCATCCCCTCACAGAACATCGGGCCAAGCCGGCGGTTCCCTTTGGCGGGAAATATCGTATCATTGATTTTACACTCAGCAATTGCCTCAACTCCGGACTTCGCAAAGTCGCAGTCCTCATCCAGTACAAATCCCACTCGCTCGATAAGCACATCCGCACAGGCTGGAACATCCTTAACGCCGAACTCGGCGAATACATCGCCTCGATTCCACCCCAGCAGCGGATCAGCGAAGAATGGTATCAAGGCACCGCCGACGCGGTATATCAAAACCTGTTCCTCCTCGACAACGAACAACCGGACTATGTCCTCGTCCTGGCTGGCGACCACATCTACAAGATGGACTATATGGAGATGTTCCATTGGCTCCTCGCCAAAGGCGCCGATGTCGTGGTCGGCGCCATCGATATTCCGATCGAAGAGGCCCACCGGTTCGGCGTGATGAGTGTGGATGAGGATTTTCGGATTACGAACTTTGAAGAAAAGCCGCCGCATCCACAGTCGGTCCCCAACGACCCGACCAAGGCCTTTGCCTCGATGGGCATCTACCTGTTTCGCACCAAGGTCCTCCGTGAGCACTTGATTGCCGATGCCCAAGATGGCGGGAGCCACGATTTCGGGAAAAACATTATTCCACAGATGATCCGCGATCGACGTGCCTATG
>JANYBU010000065.1 GCA_025360665.1 Nitrospira sp. | reverse complement strand
CTATAATCATCCGTTGATCCAGACTCAGACTTACGTCTATGAGCACTCAGCTTATGCGTTTGAGCGCGAGATCGCAGACGCCAGGACATTTGGGTTCTTGCAGGAAGTGGAAGCCCTCTGGGCTCGCGGGCTTGGCCAGGGTGGCAGCCTGGATAATACGATCATCCTGTCTCAGGACGGCATTCTCAATGAATCAGGCCTTCGCTTTGCCAATGAATTCGTCCGTCACAAGATCTTGGACCTGATCGGGGACTTTTCGTTGCTCAGCGTGCCTTTTATTGGCCACGTGATCGCCGAGCGCTCGGGGCATGCAATGCACACGCGCCTTGTTCAACAGATTCTCAACCATCCAGGCAGTTGGGTATTGCTCAATGCCGACGAAACAGTCGCTGCATCTGAGCCTCGCCCTGCTATAGCCGCGCCACGATTCGCATCGCTGGTGGCCCTACAAGCCTCCTAACACTCATCCTCTTAAATGGAATTCTGCTCGTGGTCTTGCCTCAATAGGCCAGATGTTACTTGACGTACGGATAACTGAGATGTGATTTAACGTCGGGAGCAAGTGGCCTCGCTCCCGACGCTCGAATCAAGGCGGGGACTACTTCTTCTTCTTTGCTGCTTTCTTCGTCGCCAAGACTCTCACCCCCCTTCGTGTCTTTTAAGGTCTAACTGGCCCAGACGCACTACACTGCGTGGATCAGGGCTTCTTCCAATGCCTCGAACGTATTCGGACCCACTTTCCTGAACCGCTTATCCCGCTTTAAGGACGTGGCCACAGATGTCAGTGGCGTTTTCCCCTTGATCTGGAGTCCCCCCTCGACCAATCGTTGCACAAGTTCTTTTGCGTGCATCGGGCGATTTGCCTCGCGGAGCATTTCGTACGCGGCTTCCGACACGCTTTTCCCGGAATACTTGCTCCGCCCCATGAGGATTTCCCTCGACTGGTCGGTGACATCCGTGTTCGGTCGCTGACGAGCACCTTTTTCGTCGGAGTAAAATTGACTGGAGAGACTGGCGAGCTTGACTTTGTCGGCTTCGACGCGATAGAGCGTTTCCGCCAACTCCAAGTATTTCTTGATCGTGGCGATTTCGTCGTCCAACCGACGACGTTTCTTTTCGAGTTCTTGAAGCCGGTTCTTGTAAGCGCTGATTCGCTGTTCAAGACCAACCAATATATCGGTGAGTTCTTCCACGGACTTGCCCCCAGATGAAGCATGCTTGCTTTATAGCATTGCTTGCATAGCAAGTCAATAGATAAAGTTGTAATCGTAGCTTGCACAGTATTATCGCTTTAATACGGATCTATGTTTGTCAAGAATGCTCTCCATCCGGTCTATATGAGTGAGAAGCAAACCGGCCAGATCTTGTGCGATAAGTGAGAATGCTTCATTTTCCAAAGATCTCTTCGCTCATCACTGTAGAAACGAAGCCCCGTGTTATAATGGCACCTCATGTCCTCGCCGATCTTGCAGAATATCCCAATAGATAGACTCTTGTCGGTCGCCACTGACGCAGCCCGTCAGGCCGGAGCCGTCCTAGCGGAATGCACGCGCACCGGTTTTCGCATTGAACATAAGCAGATCATCAACCTCGTCACCGACGCCGACCACCGAGCGGAGCAACGCATCATTGACGTCATCCATGACGCTTTCCCCACCCATCCTGTCCTTGCCGAGGAACGTGGGCTGACCGAGCAGCCTCCATCCCGCTACAAATGGGTGATCGATCCGCTTGATGGCACGACTAACTTCGTCCATGGGTTCCCCGCCTACTGTGTGTCCATCGGGGTAGAATGCGACGGGTATGGGATTATTGGAGTGGTCTACGACCCGACCCGGGACGAACTCTTCACCGCGCAGATCGGTCAGGGGGCTCACCTCAATGGAATTCCCATCGCCGTATCCACAACGGATCATCTCGATCGCGCGCTCCTCGTGACCGGATTTGCGTACGACATTCGCGAAACCTCGAACAATAACCTGAAACACTTCGCACGATTCGCATTGAAGGTGCAGGGATTGCGCCGAACCGGAACGGCGGCCCTGGACCTTTGCTATGTCGCGGCCGGCCGGTTCGATGGATTTTGGGAAGTAACACTGAACCCTTGGGACATGGCAGCGGGAGTCGTCATCCTCCGCGAAGCTGGCGGTGCGGTAACAGACTTCAAAGGCAATCCTCACTCGATTTATGGGCAAGAACTGGTCGCGAGTAACGGGCCCATCCATCAGGCCATGCTCGACGTACTCCAAGAAGACGTAACCCCCTAGTAAGGCCGCAGTCACGCTGCGCTCTCACCAAACCAATTGGATGTCCGAACAGTTCAGACCAGCCACAGGGGCCGTCTGACAGATGTACAGATAGAATGACGATGAGGTATGATTCCCCTGTCACAAGAGGGAAGGAAATTCGCTGCATGGCACGTTCAACCCCACCATCGGGACCATTAAGCGGGAACCCACCCCAGAAGGTAGGAGCTGAGTCGAGCACCCGGGATGTGGAGCTACTTCGAGTGCTCGTGAGCCGAAAGGGAACACAGGTCGATGCCCAATGGGCGATTCATCCCCAACTGAAACAGGATCTTCTGCCGCAGGAATGGCAAGAGGTGACCGAGCTCATGGCCAAAGTGACCGGCATCGTCGGCACACGGTTTTCGCAGGTGCTCACGCAGGCTGATCCCGAACCGCCCAGCAACGCATGATCGCAAAACAATGTTGAATGATGAGTTGTGAATGGTGATTGAACGGGTGCACGCTCATTCAACGTTCAAACTTTAACATTCACAATTTGGAGTAGCCAATGGAGACCTATTATCATCCGCACGATCTGGGAAAGTTCGCCGAGATGGGCAAGGGCAACAAGGACCTCTGGGAGAAATTCATGGCCTACTACAGCGCCGTCTTCGTTGAAGGGGCTCTGACGGAACGAGAGAAGGCCCTCATCGCCCTCGCCGTCGCCCACGCAGTCCAATGCCCCTACTGCATCGATGCCTACACGCAGGCCTCACTTGAAAAAGGGTCGAACATCGAAGAAATGACGGAAGCCGTCCACGTCGCCTGCGCCATCCGAGGCGGCGCCTCGCTCGCGCACGGTGTCCAGATGCGCAACGTTGCCGACAAACTGTCGATGTGAGGAAACTGGTATCTCGTTCAACTAGAGGTAGGGGTTTTCGGGAATGGCGAGGGTGAAGTACTTGCCGCGCTCTTCGTAGAGAATCCGTGCAGCCGTCAAGACACCGAGCGCCTGATCAATCTCTGCGTCGCGGTTCTCGCTCTTGTCAGGTCGGCTTGCCAACAGGGTGCGGATCTGGTCCACGCTCTTGGCCGCTTCGTTACAGACCTCGATGATCCCTGCCGCAGGCCAATTGTAGCGCCACCGTATTGGTGTTTTCGGGTTCCGACCATCGTACACCGTGACATAGTCCATCGCCTTCGAGTAGTAGAGAAACGGCCGATCACTCGAACCGACCCGGCGCTGCCACTCCTGCACCTGGTCGACTAATTCTTGGTAGACGTGCGGGTCTACGTTCCAATTGTCCAGCTCATACTCGAAATCGTAGGCGATCTTCTTCAAGTCCACCTGCCGAGCATCGTAGACATACTCGTAGGCTGTCCCCGGACCGGTGATGCGGACACCATATTCGTGAGGCCTGGTGTAGTAGGGACTGAAGCGCTCCATCCAGAACTTTCCGGTCGACTCCGGTGGCTGCAGATGGAACAACGAAGGAAGCAGGTCGATCTGCCGTCGGTAGTCTTCGTTTGTTTCTCCGGGAAACCCGAGCAAGATATTCCAAGATACCGCGACATGATAGTAGGAGCTCCACTTGAGGCAGATGATATTCTGCATCGGAGTGACGCCTTTATCAATTGCTTGCAGCTGATTGAGGCTCAGACTCTCTAATCCCGGTTGCATGCACTTCACGCCCCCGGCGGCGAGCGTTCGAATCTGGCTCTTATGCAGGTTGCTCTTGGTTTCGATGAACACATCAAGGTCACAATGGTTTGCCGCAAACCGACCGAAGAGGTTCTCCACATATTTCATATCGATGATGTTGTCCACCAAGCGAAATCTCGCCGTGTCGTATCGGCTGGAGAGATAGGCCATCTCCCGGGCCACTTGCTCGGACGATTTGGCCCGAAACTTCATGCTTTGTGCGTTCAATCCACAAAACGTGCAGTGATGTTTTTCTCCCCACCAACAGCCCCGCGAACCTTCGTAGAGGAGGATCCGATCGAGCCCCTGCGCCGCCTCGCCCAGCTCCGCCAGGAGATGGTAGTAATCGTCATAATCAGGTGGCCCGGTCTTCGCGAAGTCAGAGAAGAGTGAGTTGTTCGGAGTGAACGCGATCGCCGCTCCCTCCCGATAGGCCACGCCGCTGGGCACGACCCCCGTCTTTCCCTCAAGGAGGTATCGAACCAATTCCGGGAACACCTCTTCCCCTTCCCCCACCACCACATGATCGATGAAGGGAAAGGCCCGGAAGTATTCCACCCCCATCTCGCCGTCGTAGTTCGCTCCACCGAAGACGATCGTTACGTCGGGATAGAGATCCTTGATGAGTTTCGCCATTGTCAGGCTGGCGACGTTTTGATCGAACGTGGAGGTGAAGCCGACCATCTTGTACTGCACCCAGTCGATTGCGGTCAGAGCCCAGGTCAAGAACTGTGGCGCCGTCCTCGTCGCCATGTCTTCGAAGAACGAGGCCGGATGCCCGCTCTCCTTGGTGACTTGCTCAAATACCGGCTTGAATAGGCGGGGATACTCAGCGCGCTTCGGATTGTCGCGGAACAAGAGGTATGAAAAAATCCATTCGCCAAACAGCGCACGTTTCTCGCAGATCATTTCATAGAGAGGCACGCCGATCTTGTGGGCGAAACGCACGTTCAGATGATGGCAGTCGACGGGGATCCCCTTCGACTTGAGCAGCGCGGAGAGTGTGCCTAGTTGGATCGAGGGATACTTCGAGTAGCTGAATGGCATATTGACGAGCGCCACTTGGGCCTTGTCGCTCATCTGATGCCTCGTGGGTTCATGACACAACCCTCCGACTCGCGGTTAACTGGCAGCCGCGCGAAACGGTTCAAACTCGCGATCGGCTTTGGCGGCCATGTAAAAGTCGCTCTCCGTCAGGCCATTGATCTTGTGCGTCCAGATCTCGACCTTGCACTTGCCCCAGGCGAGATAGAGATCGGGATGGTGGCCTTCCGTTTCTGCCACGGCACCAACCTTGTTTACGTAGGCCAAGGCCTGGGCGAAATCCTTGAACGTATACAAGCGTTCAAGATGGCCGGACTGGTTCAGCGACCACCCGCGCCCTAGCTCGTTCAGCAGAGCCTGCGCACGATCCGCTGGGACTGGAGGTACGCCGCCGCGACAGGGGATACATTTGTTATCAGCAAGGCTCATGGCACCACCTCCATATATGGAAATAAACGTCGCCAGCCGATCCTGGCTAGGAGACCACGGAAAAACTATGTTGGCACGCGAAACCTTCGATGGTCCGCACGTGTGGCACAATGGGAAAACACTCGCGCAGGATGCTCAAAAATGTCGTCCAGCAAGGCCGCAGCGAGTGAAGTGCCGAGGCGTACCCTCTGGGGTACGTTGAGGGTCTGAACGATGCGAGAACGAAGCTGGCGGACTTTTTCAGCATCCTGCTAGGACGGGTATTCTAAAGGGGCTTCGAGAGAAAGGGCAAGGTGGGGGAATTAGGTGATTGAGTGGTTACTCAGCCTCATCAACTGCACCGCCCGAGCGGGCCACGTCTTCCATCTTGATTTTCTCAGGGTTGAATTTGGCCGTTGCGGTCGCCATTCGGTCGAAGGCCTCATCAAATGAGAGGAGAGAGGCATCCTTTGGCCGGAACCGAATCGGATTCACCCGGGCGACCACAAAGCTCTTTAAATAGGGTCTTCTCCTTCCCGAGTGGGTGATTTCGGCCTGATTTCATATCGGGTCGAGCATGCAGGTGAGGACTTTGAGGCGCAGGTACTCCTCGTCACGTAGGCCGTAGCTGCGCCGCTGCATGACGCGGATCTTGTTGTTCACGC